>CATAPZ010000285.1:0-3189 GCA_949486955.1 Cryomorphaceae bacterium
GATTGGGTGATGAAAAGTTTGCCGTGCCCGTTTTTGGAATTGGCCACGAATAAATGCACCATCTACGAATATGCGCCAAAAGCTTGTCGACAATATCCGCATACCGACCACCCTAACATGAAGTCCATTCTAGGTCTGACGGAGACCAATGTGCGTCACTGCCCCGCAGTGTATGAAATGGTAGAACGCATGAAAGGTAGAGCGTAGCGTTATCCATAAACGGTACCTCGTCTAAAGCCAACGTGTAGCAGGAGCGATACGCCGATCACAATCAGCGTAGCAATCACATTGTACCATAAGAACCCTATGGACAACACACCGGTGGAATTTAAGTAGTGGCATATAAAAATGGTCGCCTGCGCGATGAGTCCGCCTACAAAGACTTGGCTACCCCCTACTTTTTTCAAGAACAGTCCCACCAGGAAGATACCTAGGATGGTACCATAGAACAGACTACCCAGTACATTAACCAGCTGGATGAGATTCTCATAAAGTGGGGCTGCTAGCGCCACGAGGATGGCAGCAATACCCCAAATAAGAACGAGCGTTCTGATCGTACGTTTTTGATTGTGGTCCTTGTGCCCAAAGAAGACCTGGAAATAGTCGACATAGGTCGTTGTAGCTAATGCACTGACTTCGCCGGCGGTGGACGACATGGCAGCACTAATGATTACCGCCAACAATAACCCGATGAGTCCTTTGGGTAAGTTTTCTAGAATGAAAGTAATGAAGACGTAATCCGTATCCTTCGATTGAAATCCACTCAAGTTTTCATCGAGCAAATCCATATAGGAAGCCCGGTATTGTTCTTGAAGTCCATCGTAGTATCGTGCCCCCGCCCAATCTGCATTCACCAATGCCTCACGCTTAAAATCCCAGGCAAGTGCATGCTCGAGTTCGAGAGACTGAAGTTGCTTCTGAATCTCAACTGGAGCGCGGTCAATCTCGCTTTGATTAAAGAATACCGGCGGTTTAACGAATTGGTAAAAAATAAAAAGCAGGACACCAATAGAAAGAATGGCAAACTGCATAGGCACCTTGAAGGTGGCGTTGAATAGCAAGCCGAATTTGGAACTGCGTTCGTCCTCAGCACCCAAATAACGCTGTACTTGGCTTTGGTCGGTACCAAGGTAGCTGAGCGACAAGAACAGACCACCCGCCAGTCCAGACCAAAGTGTGTAGCGCGTTCCTGGGTCAAAAGAGGTACTCACAATATTAAGCTTGCCCATATTTCCTGCAATGTGGTAGGCATCATACATGCTCACCGGAATGAGATTGATCAAAATGGTCGCTGCAATGGCCATACCTAAAAGAATGACCGTCATCTGCCATTTCTGGGTAACAGCAACCGCTGCCGATCCCCCACTTACAGTGTAAACCACTACAATGGCACCAATAATGATGATCATAGTATTGAGTGGTACACCAATGGCTGCCGAAAGAACGATGGCTGGAGCAAAAATGGTAATGCCTGCGCTCAGGCCTCGAGAGGTCAAAAACAATGCTGCGGTGAAAAGGCGTGTCTTCCGGTCAAAGCGATCTTCCAAAAATTGGTAGGCTGTAATGGCGCGCATCTTTCGATAGGCCGGCACAAAGAACATGCTGACCAACACGACGGCAAGGGGCATTCCAAAATAGAATTGGATAAAACCCATGTCATTGGCAAAGGCCTGTCCAGGAGTGCTTAAAAAGGTAATCGCCGAAGCTTGGGTAGCCATAATCCCCAACCCAATGGTCCAGGGACTCACGGTCTTCGACCCACTTAGAAGTTCGCTTGCTGTGGCGCTCTTACGGGTCTTATATACCCCGTAGCCTACGATTAGTGCTAGTGTAGCACATAATACAATCCAATCTAATGGGTGCATTTAAACGAAATCGCGCGTGATGAAGTAAAACAAAACAATTTCAACGACTAGAAGGGCAATGACGCCGATGTAGTACTTCTTCCAATTCAATGTCTGTGTCGTCTTAATGGTCATAATGGAGTATGTTTTGTAAAAGTTTCATGGCACCTGGAACACCTGCTGGCAGTTCCCTAAACAGTGACAATCCCGTGTAAATTACGGAACCTTTTCCATAATGCCCAACAACGGTGCTGTTTGAATAGTTCGTACCTGTGCTTTCTGTAATGGTGAGTACTTCGGCGAACCCTTCATAAGATTTCGGGAAGTACAATCCACGCTCCTGCACCCAATAGTCGAAATCTGAAGCAGTGATTTCATTTGGGTAGGAAAGTATCGGGTGTTTGCTCATGCTAATAGGCGCGTCTTCTTCCGTAACGCGGTCTCTACCAATCACTAATGGCAGCGGTGTAGGAAGTTCAATACCGCTTCTACCAGCCGTTGTGTATGTCACGACAAAGTTGCCACCGCCTTCAACGAAGGTCTTGATTCTATCCCCACTAGCCATCAGCCATTTCTCAGTATTGAAAGCGCGAATTCCCACAAGTACTGCATCCACTTCGTTCCATAAATCTGGTGTATCCTCAGTAATCCGAAGTACCTCGTACCCCAAATTCTCTAAGGTTTCATCCATGATATCACCTGCACCTTCTATGTAGCCTACTTTAATACGCTTCTTATTCAAATCCAGCACGGCTAGTGTACTTGAAGCCTCCATGTAGCGGTAATGCGTACCAATGTGCGGGTAGGAAATCCAGTGTTCTTCTTTGAGTAAGGGCAAAGAAAAAGACATGCCCTCTATCATAGAATGAGGAGCAATATGTAAAGTAAATTTTCCTTTCTCTACCGATTTTGGCACCTCCGCTGTGAAGTGATTCCAACCTTTTGAAAGTTCAATCTCTTTGTTGACACCGTGCCAAACAATAATACCCTTTTGGTTTTTGGCTAAAACTGCCCATTGCTGTTTACCTGATTTACTCGCATGGATAGAGTACCCTATTGAAGCGCCTTTTCCAGTACTCCAATACACTCTTTGATCAAACTTCGCATGAACAGCGGGTTCTATGGCTATAGTTTCACGGTACTCCCCGACGGCGCGATCAACAAGCTTGGCAACGGGCAATAGGTAGAGCATGATGATAGATTCATCGCTCTCCAAGCGAACCTTGACCACATTAGTAGCTTGTTCTCTGCCCAACATTAAATCAATCTCGAGCTCGAAGCCTTCTGTCGTGACCTCTTGAGCCGGATTCAATCCCATATTTTTTCCAGCCGTCATCACAGTAGC
>CATAPZ010000286.1:0-6397 GCA_949486955.1 Cryomorphaceae bacterium
CCGGTCCACCTTGTATTGAGCATTGGTATTCTCGCCTCTATCAGCTATCCCCTTTTTCTCGCGCTACGTAGGTCTTAAGGAGTTCGAGTGCTCGTTCCCATTGTGCTTCGAAGACAAAGATCTTAATACTGAGGTTCCCTCCTACGGGGAGCACTGAAGCCATGGTAAGGTGTTCGAGTTCTACACGAATACTATTTCCTTCGAGGTAGCTAGCCATCAAGTTAGCCTCTGTAGGTGTAGATGCCACATATAGAAGTTTGCGACTACTCATTCCAGCTAAGATTTGCAATCAATTCTAACACCTCTTCCCGCATGAAAGCCGTTACTGGTGCGAGGCTATCAGGGTTGGGCGCGCTATAATGGTACAACACACCTCTTAAGAAATGATTTGTGCTATCTGTTGCATAAAACTGTGTAGTAGCAGCTGATGCTCCCGACATTTCATAATACATGCCATATACTTTGGTGCTGTCGTATGCAAAGAATTGCTCACGCATCCCGGAAGCTTTGACGGTATGCTTGTAAGCTAACTTTTGGGCATCGCGAAAAAGTTCCTCTAGATTTCCTGTTACGGGCTTGTAGGTGAGCTGTATAGTGCTTCGAATGCTCGGGTAGACCAAATCTATCCAACAGTTCGCAGAGTCTTTGTAAAGGACTTTGGCCTCTTGGTTCATAGAACTTTTAAAGGCGCATCCTTCCAAATTAAGTGCTGAGTATTCATTATCAGGAAGGCCAATCCTCATATACCCATTAGGACGAGCTACGGGATCTGATCCACAAGAGGCAAGTCCAATCGCAAAAAAGAGGATATAGAGCGTATTCTTCATGTTATGCTTCACTTTCTGGGGTAATGGTCACTTTAACTCTGATAATTTTTCGCTGGTCGACACTTTCTACTTTGAAGGTAAATTCATCGTGGCTGATTTCTTCACCTTTTTCTAAAAACTTACCGGCCAACTCTAATACCAATCCGGCGAGTGTATCACTTTCACCATCCACGGCGTCAAATCGATCTTTCGGCAAATCCAATACTCGGCAGAGATCAACGAGTGGAATCGAAGCTTCGAAGACGAAGGTATAGTCGTCTAATTTGCTGTAGGTGATATCATCGTCGTCAAATTCATCAGAAATTTCGCCAACAATCTCCTCGAGAACATCTTCAAGTGTGATGACGCCAGATGTCCCGCCGAATTCGTCAACGACGATGGCCAAGTGAACTCTTCTGCGCTGAAATTCTCCCAATAAATCGTCTATTTTCTTGCTTTCAGGAACGAAGAAGGGCTGTCGCATGAGGTCTTGCCAACCAAAGTTTTCGCTCGCATCCATGTACGGGAGTAAATCCTTTACATAGAGCAGGCCTTTAATTTGGTCAAGATTCTCCTCGAATATGGGTATGCGAGAATACCCGCTTTCCGTCATTTTAGAAAGCGCCTCATGGTATCCTGTGCGCTGTTCAATAGCAACTACTGAAGTACGAGGAGTCATTACTTCTTTTACAGACGTGGATCCAAATCGAACGATTCCCTGAAGAATTCGTTGTTCGTCTTCCGAAGTGCTTTCGTCACTTGTTAATTCTAAAGCCTGCTCTAAATCGTCAACACTCAAGCTGGGTCCTTTGCCTTCGATTGAAAGACGATTAACTGTCTTGCTTAATCTGCTGCTCAACGGAAGAAGGAAGCCGTGAATGCGACTCAAGAATCCAACAACCATTCGAGCAAATCTAAGCCTTGAGCTGCGGGCATAGACTTTTGGAAGGATTTCCCCAAAAAGCAATAGCACGGATGTTATCGCAAGAATCTCCACAAGGAAGACCACCAAAGGCGACCAACTTTCTGGAGAGAAGTATTCGTTCAGCAGGAAAGAGGATAGGATGACAATACCTACGTTTACAAAGTTATTTGCAATGAGTATGGTCCCAAGAAGCTCTTCGGGCTGCTGAAGTAGTCCGTTTATTTTGTCATTATCTGCGCTGTTTTCTTCTAGCGTCTCCAAATCGGAAGCGTTGAAAGAGAAAAAAGCAACCTCGCTACCGGAGATCAAAGCAGAGCAAATGAGCAATAGAACGAGGACGGCAATAAGCACAACCAATCCGGCCATACCGTTGGCTGAATTAAGAATAAGTGTACTTACTAAACTGGAAGGATCCGGGTCCAAATTCTGCTGTTTCGTTTGACAATTAGAAAGGGAGGTCGTCCTCTTCCTGTGAATTATTCATCGCTGGAGCTGCAGGCATAGGTGCAGCAGGAGCAGGAGTTGCCTGAGGTTGCTGCGAATACCCACCGCTTTGATCAGAAGACATGCCCTCGCTCTCGGCACGAGATGTGAGCATGGTCATTTGATTCGCTTGGATTTCTGTTGTGTATCTATCCGCACCTGCTTGGTCTTGCCATTTGCGTGTCTTGATGCGTCCTTCTAGATAGACCTTATGTCCTTTTTTAAGGTATTTGTGCGCGACGTCAACCAAACCTTTGGCGTTGATTACTACGTTGTGCCATTCAGTGTTTGTCACTCTCTGTCCCTCACGATTGGTGTAGGTTTCAGAAGTTGCAATAGGAAATTTTACCAAAGAACCCCCGTTGTCAAAATGCATGATCTCTGGGTCTTTACCCAAGTTTCCGATCAGCATTACTTTGTTCAATGTACCAGCCATCTTAACTTATTATTTTGCGTTGTATACAATCAAAGTTAGGCATTTTCGACGCTATTAAATCTTTATGTTTTCAACAAGATTGGCAATAATTATTGGCATGCCTAAATCGGCAGTCTCCTCCTTTGTATAGTAGGTTATTGGCTCATCGAGTATTGCTTCGTCCACAGCCCAGAAATGGCATTTTAAATCTTTATGACTCAGTTTATGCACAATGGCAGGGGCCAATTCTTCACTGTTTTTTGGAGCGGCCTGCAGACGTGGTGGTTCATAGAGTCCTGCCCAGATTCCACTAGTACCTCTTTTTCTAAGCGCAATGCTGCCACTAGAGCGAACAATGGCATAGTGAATCTCTTCTGACCCGCGTTTTCCTTTTTTAATTTTCACGGGCAACTGATCGACTTTACCTTCATTGAATGCGCTGCAGATGTCGGCCAAATCACACATCATACACAAGGGTTTTTTAGGAGTGCAGTGCAATGCGCCAAATTCCATAATGCCTTGGTTGTATGAAGCAGCATCTGAAGTGTTTTGAATTATGGCATTGGCTAGGGATTGGAATTCTTTGATCCCTGCGGTTTGATTGATGGGTGTATCGATGCCAAAGAATCGGCTTAAAACGCGATAAACATTGCCGTCTACCACACCGACCTTCTCGTTAAAACAGATGCTCGCAATAGCCGCAGCAGTATATGGGCCAATCCCAGTGATGGTCAAAAGCTCCTCAAAGGTCGCTGGCATTTCTCCCCCAAACTCTGAGACTATTTGTTTGGCACCTTTTTGAAGGTTTCTAGCTCTATTGTAATAGCCTAGACCCGTCCAAAGGGACATCAGTTTGTCTTCCTCAGCGTTTGCCAAAGTATCAACAGTAGGAAATGCTGCAAGTATTTTTTCCCAATATGGAGTGCCTTGAGCGACGCGCGTTTGTTGAAGGATGATTTCGCTTAGCCAGACTTCATAAGGAACTGGCTCGTCCTTTCGCCAAGGCAGGGAGCGCTTATTAGCCCTGTAATAGTCTTCAATGCTGATTCTAAACGTGTTAAGTAAATTGGTGGCCATTCTTACCTAGTGTGATTTTTTTATTTATTACAAGCTGTAAATAAGGAGAATAGCTTTATATTTGCGCCCCTCAATAACCGGTCGGATAGACCTAAAAATACAGAGTAAATGACTAAAGCGGATATCGTTACTAAAATTTCTGATAAAACAGGAATGGAGAGAGGTGAAGTTCAAGCAGTTGTGGAGAGCTTCATGAAAGAAATCAAACACAGCCTTGAAGACGGTAACAATGTTTACTTGCGTGGGTTCGGTTCTTTTATTGTTAAGAAGCGCGCTCAGAAGACAGGTAGAAACATCTCTAAGAACACTACCATCGTTATTCCAGCTCATTACATCCCAGCATTTAAGCCTGCGAAAGTATTCGTTGAAGGCGTAAAAGAAAACGTTTCAGTAGAAGGGTAATTTGTCACGCAATACATACATAGCACTGGCTGTAGCTGTTATCGCTGCAGTAGCCATCTTCAATCTTCCGAGGACTCCTTATCAGGAACCTGCAGTGGAAGAGCGTGAGGAGGTAAGTACTTTGGATGTAAAAGTGGATGAAGCCGTAGCTATTATCCAAAGCGGAGAAGGTGCACCAATGGCTGCCATTGGTATGCTATTGGACGTACTTCGTGAGGATCCTAATCACGAAAAGGCCTTGATGTGGCTTGGAAACTTTTCTATGATGAGTGGTCAGTGGGACAAAGCTGTGGATCGCTTCCACCAGCTCAGTCAGCTCCACCCAGAAAACGAGATGTATACTTTGAATAAAGCACAGGCTTTGCTTCAAACTGGAGATACGACGAAGGCCCTAGAGGTGGCAAACGAGTACATAAACACATACCCCGATGCGGATCGCGTTAAGGATCTCGCTGAGGGTTTATAGAATTAATAACTTTAAAACTTTGCATTATGCCAAGCGGTAAAAAACGTAAAAGACATAAGATTGCTACGCACAAGCGTAAGAAGCGTCTAAGAAAGAATCGTCACAAGAAGAAATAAGCTTCTAGTGTATGAAAACAGAATTAGTCATTAGTGCTAGTTCTGACCGTGCTGATATAGCACTACTTGAAGACGGGAGATTACAAGAGCTCATTAAGGAAAAAGGGGACGATAGCTTCTCCGTTGGCGATGTCTATTTAGGGACCGTCAAAAAATTGGCCACTGGCCTAAACGCTGCCTTCGTAGACGTTGGTTATGAGAAAGATGCATTTTTGCACTACCACGATCTCGGGCCGCAGATAAATTCCTGGCAGAGTTACTTGCGTAAGACTCTCAAAGGCAAACAACAAGCGAATATCTCCAACTTCCAGACCTCTTCTAATATTGAGAAGGAAGGAAATATTGGGGATGTTTTAAAGCAGGGTGATCAAATCCTTGTTCAGATTACGAAAGAGCCCATCTCAACGAAGGGGCCTCGTATCACTGCAGAGCTTAGTATTGCCGGTCGATTTGTAGTTCTAGTTCCTTTTTCTAATCGTGTTAGTGTGAGTCAAAAGATTCGCGAACGTGAAGAAAAGGATAGGCTGAAAAAATTGGTCAGAGGCATCAAGCCAAAAGGCTTTGGTGTAATTATACGTACTGTCGCAAAAGGACAGACCGCGGAAGACCTACAGGCAGATTTAGATTCATTGATACGCAAGTGGAAAACGCTCCACAGAGGCGTGAAGAGGACAAATAAGCCAGTACGTATTTTCCGCGAGATGAATCGTGCGAGTGCATTCTTGCGCGATGTATTCAACGACAACTTTACAGGTATCACTATTGATCACCAAGAACTCTTTGACGAGGTTAAGGAGTACTTAGAGGCCATCAAGCCAGGTGCATCTAAAATGGTCAAGTACTACAACGGTCAGATGCCGTTGTTCCAGTTCGCCAATGTTGATCGTCAGATTAAGGGAGCCTTTGGCCGCTCAGTGAGCATGCCTAAAGGCGCGTATTTGATTATCGAGCATACGGAAGCCATGCACGTGGTAGATGTAAACTCTGGGAATCGTACGAATACGGCAGAGAATCAGGAAGCGAATGCTTTACAGGTAAACTTGCTTGCTGCGGAAGAGGTAGCTCGTCAGTTGAGGTTGAGAGATATGGGAGGTATTGTTGTTGTCGATTTTATCGATATGAACAGTGCCGAGAATCGCCGCGCGGTCTATGAAAAGATGCGCGATGAAATGAAGCGCGATCGCGCTCGTCACAAGATTCTGCCAATCTCGAGATTTGGATTGATGGAATTGACCCGTCAGCGTGTGCGTCCTGAGACGAATATTACTACTCGTGAGGAGAACCCAGATAATTTGGTGGAAGCACCTATTCAACTGATTGACACTATCGCTAGTAAGATTAGCGGTAAGAAGCAGAAAGAGATTTTTGTGCATGTTCATCCATTTATTGAGGCCTATCTAACCAAGGGTATTTTGAAGAGTGTTAAAAAGGATTGGCAGAAACGATTCAAGAAAAAAATCGTTGTTGTTCCTAGGGACGCCTTTACAATGCTTGAATGGAAGCTTTTGGATAAGGATAACAATCGTATCTAACGAGAGAAACAGTGTAAAGAAAACCCCGAGGCTCGCATGCGAGCCTCGGGGTTTTTTCGTTAAAATTGGACCATGACAACCTCAGAAGCATTACAGAAACTGCAGCATTATTGTGCCTACCAAGAACGCAGCCCTTTTGAGGTTAAGCGCAAGCTCGGTTTGATAAAACTTCCCA
>CATAPZ010000287.1:0-8653 GCA_949486955.1 Cryomorphaceae bacterium
TCTACCATGGCGCTCACCATAGCATCTACATCGGCTTTGGCACCCTCGTCTTCCGTGCTCAACTTCAGTAAGTTTCTCAAGCCTTGGCGACGGGTAAAAGTAGCCGACCCAACCACAAGGAGGAATTTACGTATCTCCTGCTGGAAGACAATGATCAAGATGATGAGTCCTGCGCCCATGAAGGAGCCAAGGAATTCACTGAGGAGACGCATTTCAAGCAATTGGACCAAGCGGTACAAAAGGTAAATGGCGACCATTCCCAAGAGGATACGGATGGCAGCGGTGCCTTTCAGCAGTCGGTAAATCTGGTACAGCAAGAATGCTGCAATAATGATATCTAGTGCATCGAGCACTCCGAAGTTTAACGCTCCCATGGGTAGAGTAGGTGGTTGACGCCATCTGGCATCAATTCGTTAAACAAGGTAATGGTTTCCACAGCTTCTTTCACATCGTGTACGCGTAAGATGTTACTTCCCTGCAGGAGTGCGGCCATATGCAATGCGGTTGTTCCGTTCAGGCTTTCATCGGCCGTATTCCCTAGAGCCTTGTAGATCATACTCTTTCTACTCACACCGGCAAGGATGGGGCGGCCCAACAGTTGGAAGGCATGGAGCTCACGCAAAAGCTGGTAGTTGTGTTCGAGAGTTTTTCCAAATCCAAAGCCTACATCTACAATGGTGTCGTGAATGCCCATGGCATATAGCTGGGGTAATTTTTCGCTGAAGAATTTGACTATGTCCTGTGTGACGTGCTCGTAGGTAGGGTTGATTTGCATGGTGCTTGGGTCGCCCTGCATGTGCATGATGATGTAGGGGACTTGGAGTTTGGCAACTACCTTGTACATGCGGTCGTCTAAATTACCGCCACTGATGTCATTGACCATGTGTGCGCCTGCGCCCACTGCTTTCTCTGCAACTTGAGCGCGAAAGGTATCGACAGAAATGAACGTGTCAGGGTGTCTATCCACCACGGTGCGCACCGCTGGAATGACGCTTTGCAGGCGTTCCCATTCTTCTTCTGGAGAAACAGCATCGGCACCAGGGCGTGAGGAATACCCGCCGATATCAATGATTTTGGCGCCGTCGGCAATCATCTCTTCTGCCCGCTGGGCGGCCTTTTCGGCGCTGGAGAATCGGCTTCCTTCAAAGAAAGAATCCGGGGTGATATTCAATATTCCCATGACCCACGGTGTGGATAAGGTGTGAATTGTCCCTTCGACCTTTAGCAAAAACTCCGGCATTGTTCTTCGTATCTTCGTTCTAGAAGCAAAGCTAACAAATGAATACAGCTGAACAATTCGATGCCGTGCTTTCTAAATGCCACGGACTTTTTGAGAAAAAAGGAAAAGATTACGGCACGGCCTGGCGCATTTTGCGCTTACCGTCGTTGACCGATCAAATATTTATTAAAGCACAACGCCTACGTAGCATTGAGCAAAAGGGCGAACAATTGGTGGACGATCCGCTAGAAGGAGAGTTTATTGGTATCCTGAATTACAGCATCATGGCGTTGATCCAGCTGGATAAGGGCATTGCAGAACAACCGGATATGGATTGGGAAGAAGCTTCTGCAGCTTACTTGCAAAAGGCCAATGAAGCGAAGGAGCTCATGCTTAAGAAGAATCACGACTACGGTGAGGCATGGCGAGATATGCGCGTCTCGAGTTTTACGGACTTGATCATCCAGAAATTGTTGCGCGTAAAGCAGATTGAGGACAATCAGGGTAAGACGCTAGTCAGCGAAGGCTTGGATGCGAATTACTTAGATATGATCAATTATAGCGTTTTCGCGTTAATTAAGTTCATGGAAAAAGCGGCGTAACATGTTGAAATCATTCCTAACCCGAATCGCACAAGTACTTGTAGGCGGACTGTTTATTTTCTCCGGATTGGTGAAGATGAACGATCCGGTAGGATTTAGTTTTAAGCTGGAAGAGTACTTCAGCGAAGAAGTACTGAATCTTCCCATCTTCGAACCGTTGGCATTGCCGCTGGCGATTATTCTGGTCGCGGTTGAGGTGCTTTTAGGTTTGGCACTTTTGTTGGGCTTGTGGAAGCGAGTGGTTCTATTGCTGCTGAGTGGAATGATTGGGTTTTTTACGTTCTTGACTTTTTGGAGTGCGTATTTCAACCAGGTGACCGATTGTGGTTGCTTCGGCGATGCCATTCCTTTGACGCCATGGGAGTCTTTTTACAAGGACGTGGTCCTTTGTGGGCTGATCATCATTCTGTGGTGGGGTGAAAAGCACATCTTTAGTGGCGTTCCAAAAATTACATCGTATGCTTTAATGGCCTTTGGATTAGGCTTTAGTATTGTATTTACCTACCAGGTAATGAATCACTTACCTTCTCGTGATTTCCGTCCTTATGCTGAAGGTTTAAGTATCATCGAAGGCATGAAGCCGGCAGAAGAGCTTGGCTTGGAGCCGCCGAAATATGAGGTTATTTATACCATGCAGAATGAAGCAGGTGAAATGACGGAGATCACTTCTACGGAATACATCAGTGAGAAGTGGTGGGAAAAGACCGAATGGACCATGCTCAGTGAGCTTAGTAAAACGGTCAAAGTTGCAGAAGGGTATGAGCCGCCGGTGCATGATTTTAGCATCATGAACGATTACGGCGATATCACGGACAGTATTTTGGCTTTGGATGAGGTTTGGCTGTTGGTGGCTTATAACCACGCGAAGACTTCGGAGAAAGGATGGGACAATGTCTTGCCGACCGTTGAGAAGCTTGCAGGTGAGGGGACGCCGCACATTGTGCTGAGTGCATCAATGCCTGAAGATTTTGCCAGCTACGGTCTGACAGATCAAACACCGTTTGCTTTTACGGATGAAACAACACTAAAGACCATGGTGCGTTCGAACCCTGGGTGGGTGGTTTTGAATAAAGGCAGTGTGGTGAAGAAATTCCATCACAACGACAGTCCAAGGTAATGGCGTTTGCAGGGCGGAAAATAGCATTGGCTTTATTCACCCTTTGGGGGGTGGCCACGCTCGTTTTCTTCTTGTTTACTATTGTACCTGGCGACAGCGCCCAAATGATGCTTGGCAAGCGTGAGGACCCTGAGGCACTCGCTGCCGTTCGTGCGAAATACGGTTTGGATAAACCGGTGGTCGTTCAATATATTAACTACTTGGGCAGAATACTTCCCTTCGATACCAGCGAAGGATTTTCCCTTTCCGCACCAGATTTAGGCGAGAGTTTCCAGCGACAGGGCCAATCTGTTAGTGGATTGATCGCGGCAACTTTTCCGAACACGGCGCTACTTGCAGCTACCTCGATTGGCTTCGCTGTGCTGTTGGGTATGTTTTTAGGCGCCGTAGCGGCATACAACGAGGGCAGTTGGATAGATCACGCGTTGACGACTTTGAGTTCTTTGGGTATGAGTTTGCCGTCTTTCTTTACGGCAGTACTGCTCGCATGGGTATTTGCGTATTTATTGGGGCCGTGGACGGGCCTTAGCTTGACCGGTTCCTTGTATGAGGTTGACGATTATAGCGGGGAGCGTTATCTACAGCTTAAAAATTTGATACTTCCGGCTCTAACACTGGGAATACGTCCTATTGGAGTCATTGTACAATTGACCCGTAAAAGCATCTTAGAAGTCGGGGCGTTGGATTTTGTGCGCACTGCACGGGCAAAAGGAATTCCGGAGCGTAGAGTGCTTCTTCGCCACATTCTTCCTGTGGCCAGTAATCCCATTATTACCACAATAAGTGGATGGTTCGCTTCGTTGCTTGCGGGTGCCGTTTTTGTTGAAATCATTTTTGGTTGGAACGGTATGGGAAAACTGTTGGTTGAAGCATTAAATACACGAGATTTGCCGGTGACAATGGGATGCGTATTGGTCATTGCCGCCATTTTTGTCATCATAACCACCTTGGTGGATATAGCATACGCCATTTTGGACCCAAGGGTTCGGGCAGAATTATTTTAAAACGACACATCAAAAACAACACAAATAATGAGACGTAGAATCGTAGCTGGAAACTGGAAAATGAATACTACTTACGCGGAAGCGATGGAATTGGTCGATGGACTCAAGGCATCTTTGACGGAAGAAGTAGTGGGTGAAACGGGTGTGATCATTACGCCGCCTGCATTGTATTTAAGCGACGTAGTAGGTGCATTGGTGGACAACGAGTACATCGCAGTTGCCGCACAAAACGTACACGAAAAAGACAGTGGGGCCTATACTGGAGAGATTAGTGCTCCAATGCTAGCGAGCATGGATCTTGATGCAGTAATCATAGGCCACAGCGAGCGCCGTCAGTACTTTGGCGAATCAAACGAGGGCTGTAAGGTGAAGATTGAGCAGTCTTTGAATAATGAATTGGCCGCCATTTACTGTATTGGTGAAACGCTGGAAGAGCGTAAAAGCGGGGCGTTCATGGATGTCATCCTAAAGCAATGTGCTGAAGGTCTAGAAGGCTTCATTGCTGAAGACATGGATAATATCATTTTGGCATACGAGCCAGTTTGGGCTATCGGTACTGGTGAGGTGGCAACACCAGAACAAGCACAGGAAGTACACGCAGGCATCCGTGCATGGCTCACAGAGCGCTTCGATGCAGAGACTGCCGAGAATGTTACTGTGCTTTACGGCGGTTCGTGTAAGCCAGGTAATGCTGCTGAACTCTTTGCACAGCCAGATATCGACGGTGGTTTAATTGGCGGTGCTTCACTGAAAGCAGAAGATTTTACAGCGATTATTGCTGCTAGAACAAACGCATAATTCATGTCGGATACGCCTGTTTATATTGAAGTCGCGGCGAAGGTTCAACCTCTTGAGCCTTTCCGCGACATTTTTATTGCCCAACTGGGCACCTTAGGCTTTGAGAGCTTTTCAGAGACTGCAGAAGGCTTTGAGGCATATATCATCAAAGAGGATTACGATGAGGCTGCCGTGAAGGAAGCACTTATTTGGGAGGGTGTGCAGACGAGCTTTGTTACTCAGGAAATCGAGCAGGTCAATTGGAATGCGGAATGGGAAAAAAACTTTGATCCTATCGAGGTTGATGGACGCGTATATATTCGAGCACCGTTTCACGAAGAGAAACAAGGCTTTGAATACCCCATGCTCATAGAGCCGAAAATGTCCTTTGGCACTGGACACCACCAAACCACACACATGATGATCCAATGGTTGCTTGAAACAGATACCAATGGTCACGAAGTACTGGACATGGGTTGTGGAACCGGTATCTTAGGAATTCTTGCGGATATGCTCGGTGCTTCTAGGGTGCACGGTATCGATATTGATACATGGTGTATTGAAAACACCCTAGAAAACGCTGAGCGTAATCAAAGCAAAATGACTGCTGATGTTGGCGGTGCTGATGTTATTGAAGGCACCTTTGATATCATTTGTGCCAATATTAATTTAAATGTACTCCTCGCCGATATGAACGCGTACGTAGGCGCGTTGAAAGAAGGAGGGACCATATTCTTCAGTGGTTTTTATGAGGAAAACATTCCTACACTTCGTGAATCTGCATCTGCTGCGGGGTTAACTTACGTAGGTGTAAAAGAGCGCGAACAATGGCGCAGCCTTAAAATGGTGAAGTAATGAGAAAATTCGGATGGCTTTTAGCACTGCTGCTGTCGCTTCAAATGAGCGCACAGAAGGTCGTCCGCTTTTCAACCATTGATCAGTTCACAGAGGAGTTCACCACTCTGGTTAAACTTCCAAAAGAGCGCAAGGAACTCTTTGGTGACTCCTTACTTCCCGATGTTGTCTACGCCATCGATGAGGATTCTGAGAAGGATTGGATTACCCTTTGCAACAACATGTTGCGCAAACGAATTACTGATCCTGATGTGTGGGAAGAATTGTTCCGGATTACCGCATACATCAACAACAACGAGGAGTACGGGACTTTACTGAAAGTCGTCGATCACCTAAACGGCTACATCCGTTCAAACCCTTCGTCTCGTACCAAAGATTACTTGGGTCAGTTGTATTCCAATATCGTTAAGCACCGCTTTTACGATAAAAACGATTTGATTTGGAAAGCCCCGTATAGCGAGTGGAGCATGCAATTCGATCAGAAAGAAATCTACTTCATCATCGGAGAGGGAGATATTATAGGTCGATTCCGAGAAGATAGTACCATTGTCATGGGGACTTCGGGCCGATTCTTTCCACGTACCGGAACCTTGGAAGCCAAAGGCGGTACTGTGTTCTGGGGCCGTGTAGGTAAATACGAAGAAGAGTTGTACGGAGAACTATCAAATTGGACCCTTGATACACGCCAAGGGTATTTCAAAGCAGATTCTGCAACGCTGTATGCACCTGAACTCTATGACGAGCCGCTCAAAGGGCTTTTTGAGGAGCGCTTAAGTGCTCGTGCTCAGCGCAGCGCCCAATACCCCCGATTTGCTAGTTATAAAAATGACTTTTTACTGCCCAATGTGTACAACGAGGTACATTTTCGAGGTGGTTTAGGAGTCGTGGGGCCCAACTACTATGGACTATCCCCTGATAGTGCCATGGCAAAGGTGCAATTCACCTACAACAATGATACAATCATCACCTTGCGCAGTGGACGATTCCTATTCAGAGATTCCCTTCTAAGTTCCGGCCGGGTAGAGGTCACTGCACATCTTGGAGAAGATAGCTTGTACCATCCGTATTGTGAAATGCGTTTCGATTCACGCTCGGGCCAAGTGCGCATCATTCGCTACAAAACGGGTCTAGGCCTCAGCTCTTGGACGGATTCCTACCATAGTATGGACATGAATGTGGACCAACTTATTTGGAACCAAGGCACTCCCAAATTATCCTTACGCAACCTCAATCTCGGCTCCCAACAGGCTGCTGTATTTGAATCCAAGCAGTATTTCCGTATCGCTAGGATGGAGCAGATTGCCGGACTTCAACGGACACATCCCCTGATTGAATTAAAGAATGCGGCGTACGGGTATGGTTATGAAAATATGCCGCTACGTGAGTTGACCTATGCCTTGCGCATGGATCCCGAAAGTGGTGAACGCTTTCTCTTTGAAATGGCCATTCAAGGCTTTGTAGAGTTTGATGTGGACGCTCAGACCATCACTTTAACCGATCGATTGTTTGAATACTTGGAGAATTGGACCGGTAAACGTGATTATGATGTGATCCAATTCGTTTCTCGCATCGGACAGGGAAGCAATGCACAGATATCCCTACTCAACTACGAAATGGATATTGCGGGTGTACAGCGTATCGCAGTTAGTGATTCGCAACAAGTGAACCTCTATCCGCGAGGAGGTAGGATTACCATGAAAAAAGACATGGATTTCACCTTCGACGGTCGAATTAACGCCGGACTTTTTAACTATTGGGGACAGGGATATACCTTCGATTACCAAGGGTTCCGTGTGGATATGCCACAGATCGATTCCATGCGCTTCAAGGTGCGTGAATTCAACCCACCTCCTGGTGAACGCGCGGCACTCGTAGATGTACAGACCGTACTTTCCGATCTACAAGGTCAACTGCTCATTGATCAGCCGGACAATAAGAGTTCTAAGGAGTATTATCCAGAGTATCCGATCTTCCAAGCTCTGAATAACTCATTTGTTTATTACGACGATAAAAAGATTCACGACGGCATCTACGACCGTTCCAGATTCTACATGGCCGTAGAGCCATTTACCATTGACTCCTTGGACAATACGACTACCGACGGAATCCTCTTCGACGCGACGTTCCACAGCGCCGACATCTTCCCGGTCTTCCCACAGCCGCTCCAAGTGATGCCGGACTATTCCCTTGGTTTCTCAACCACCATGCCGCCAACGCCTAATTACCGTGGCAAAGGCACCTTTGAAGGTGAAATTGCACTCTCCAACCAAGGCCTGCATGCAGAGGGGCAGATTGAATACCTACAAAGCCTAACCGTTTGTCCGGATATTCTCATGTTCCCGGATGATGCAAAGGGTAGGGCGACCACCTTCGATATCGAAGAAGGATTCACCGGTGACGGTTATCCTCAGGCTTCAGGGAGGGACAATCCATTCCATTGGTTCCCGTACAGCGATTATATCGAGGCTGAATCTCGAGCCATTCCCTTTGGTATGTACGGCCCTGAAAATGTGGTTGCAGAGGGTCAGCTAACGTACGGTTCTAGCGGCCTGTTTGGTACCGGAGAACTTAGATATCTGACGGCCAAGCACAACAGCGAATCCGAGGGGTACACCTTTTACAGACGTTCGTTTGAAAGTGGTGCGCAAGATTTCCGTGTGAAAACTAAAAGTAGTGACGAGCAATGGGCCTTCCAGATGCTAGAAAGTTCTGCCCGTGTAGATTTTGACAAGCGCGAAGGGGTCTTTGATAAATTGGACCCGGCAAGCTTTATTGAATTCCCTGCCAACCAATACATGGCCTACATGGACCACGCCGAATGGCAGATGGACCAAGCCAAGGTGGACATCAAGCACAACACAGATAATGAAGCCTATTTGGTCAGCACCCATCCGCTGCAAGATAGCTTAGACTTTAGTGCTGGATTCGCTCGTTTCGACCTGGCTCCAAGTGTACTCGAAGCCTTCGATGTACCTGAAATAGATGTGGCCGATGCACGAATCATCCCTGATAGTGGTTATGTAGTGGTGCGCATGAATGCGGCCATGGATCCTCTTGAGAATTCTGAAATTATCGCCAA
>CATAPZ010000288.1:0-8826 GCA_949486955.1 Cryomorphaceae bacterium
GAACCCCTGTTGGTTGAGCGCATCACTTTCTTCTGTGCGGTATTGAACTATACGCGTGTTGTTGAAGTACAATTCGTCGCTTTCCAAAACTTCATAGTTAGCCGGGCTGTCCCAATCAATGAGCTTCTGCTCATAAGGCCAGAGTACACTTAGTAATAGGGCTGCAGTAATTAAGCCTAAAGCAAGTTTGTATATACGATTCTCCATTGACTTTACAACAAATATTCAATTGAGATGTTTCAAGGGTAATAACCATAATTATGTCTCAAAAATCAATAGCCGTAGTCGGCGCCGGAGTGGCAGGTTTAGCCTCAGCTATTCGCCTTGCAAATCACGGCTTAGACGTACACCTATTTGAAAAGAATGGCTACACTGGCGGGAAAATGACCGTTTATGAGCAAGACGGTTTTCGATTCGATGCAGGCCCTTCGTTATTCACCTTGCCTGAATTGGTAGATGATCTGTTCAAATTATGTAGTAAAAATCCCCGTGATTATTTCAATTACACTCGCCACTATACTGCCTGCCGCTACTATTGGCCCAATGGAAAATCGATAACTTTTACTTCCGATCAAACCGAAAACTTACAGAATATTGAAAGGGTATTTGGTGCGAAGGAAGCACGATCGGCGAACGAATATTTAAATCATTCCCGGGAAAAATATGAATTGACAGCACCGTATTTTTTAGAGAAAAGCCTTCATAGAAAATCGACTTTTTCTAATCGTGAAATACTCAGGGTGATTCGAAAAATTCCGTCCCTAGGAATCTTTAGGTCTTTGAACGCTCTCAATGGGAGGTATTTTGAGTCGCCAGAATTAGTTCAGCTGTTCAATCGTTATGCGACTTACAATGGTTCTAATCCTTATCGTACTCCAGGGATCATGCAAATGATTAATCACTTAGAACATGGTATTGGTACTTACCTGCCAAAAGGAGGGATGCATGAGATTGCGAAGAGCCTAACCATCCTTGCGAAAGAAGTCGGTGTGAACATTCATTTGAATACACCAGTCAATAAAGTTTGCGTAAGAGATAACACATTTCATGCATTGTTGATTAACGACGAATACATAGAGTTTGACTCAGTCGTTTTAAATAGCGATGTGCACCACACCTATAAACACTTGATGGATGATAAAGTCCGTAGACCGAAAAGAACCTTAGCTCAGAAACCGAGTACAAGTGCGCTAATTTTCTATTGGGGTATTCAAGAAACTTTTGACCAATTAGATTTACATAACATCTTTTTTTCGAAGGACTACAAGAAAGAATTCGATAGTATTGCGTCAAATGAAGGTTTTTGGGTAGACCCGACAATCTATGTCAATATATCTAGTAAGCTTGAAAAAGATGATGCACCTGAAGGTTGTGAGAATTGGTTCGTAATGGTGAACGTACCCCCGAATACTGGGCAGGATTGGATGGCAATCAGAGAAAAAACAAAAGCAACAATAATTAATCGTCTTTCTAAGGAATTGGAGGTAAACCTCGAAGAATTAATAGCTACCGAGCGCGTTTTAGATCCAGTTTTGATTGAGCAATACACCTCTAGTGCAGGAGGAGCGCTTTACGGAACAAGTTCGGATAATCAACTTTCTGCATTTCTTAGACATCCAAATAAGAAGCTCGGTCAATATAGTGGCCTTTACTTTTGCGGAGGTAGTGCTCATCCTGGGGGAGGCATACCATTATGTCTTCATAGTGCCAAACTAGCAGCAGATTGGTGTATTGAGGATTTGATGAAAGAAACTAGATCTCGGGATGCGTTTGAATCACTAAAGAGTGTTTAACTTGCAAATGTCTCGACCGACTTATTACTGATGCAATTGGACTTTCCGACAATCCGCTCATTTTTTCGCCACTATGGTGGGTATGTGATTATCTTTTTTCACACCATTGGCCTGTTTTTATTGGGTGGGCATTGGCGTCAGGATTTCGTTTTTCTCACTTCCTACAACCTGCTTTTGCTGATGGCAGTGTATTTGGTGTGTACAGAATCTCCCAAAAACAAGTTCACCTATATACTCCCTGTCGTACTTGGTTTTGCTATTGAAGTAGTAGGAACGAATACCGGTTGGCCATTTGGTGAATACACCTACGGTAGCGCTTTGGGATTCTCTGTTGCAAACACGCCTTTGATGATCGGTGTGCTTTGGTGGCTTTTGATTCGCTCCATGTATGATGTGTTGTCGGTCAAGATTTCCTCGGTATGGACCAAATCTTTATTGGTAGGTGTTGCGATGACTGCTATGGATGTTCTGATCGAGCCAGTAGCTATTGAGTTGAATTTTTGGAGTTGGAAAGGTGTTACTGTCCCAATGTCGAATTATGTCGCTTGGTTTGTATTATCTACGCTATTCACCAGAATTACAGCATCGGGTCATGCTAAGAACCCTATGAGTATTTGGGTGCTCATGGTTTTGAACGTATTCTTTACAATTCTTTGTTTGAGGTATTAAAAAAGCCGACGCTTGTAGCGCCGACTGCACAGTGAGAACTAGAGTAGGGGTCTAGTTTTCTTTTAATTTTTTGATCTCAAGTTCAAGCGCTTCTATTTGCGCTTCGACCGCCTCAGATTCAAAGTAGTCGATTTCTTCGCAGTCCATGCACACTAAACCGCGACGCTCCATTTTCCAAGTGTGCCCAATCATTTCGCCGTCCCACATGTTATGGACGTTTTCAATGCCGTACAATAGATTTTCAACACTTGGATCTAAGTACACTTCACTACCTAAGGGGAGATACAATGTTACTTCCAGCTCTTGACCTCGGTACAAGGCCTGCTCAGGTACGGTGAAATATTCGCTCAGGCTCATAACAGGTCCAACTTGCTCGAAAGGATAGTCGAACTGCATAGCACGTTTTCGAGCATCTGAATTACTCGAGCCTCTTGCGCGATGTTTCATAGACAATGAAGCCGATGGGTCAAAAGACTTCTTAATGTTTAGTTTAACATTTTCGATTCGGAGATTGTCGTCGTCTATTTCGAAGAGAAAACCATCGGATTCTTCAAGTAATTCGGTACGGAGATCAAAAGAGCTTCCTTGCAGTTCTACAGTTCTCATTTCTGTAGTGCTCACTTTGAAACTGCTAAGGACATTACCTCCTGCATACAAGAGTAATGCAAGTCCTATGAAGAAACTCGTTCCGCCAACAATATTGACTAATCTGGCATTAGCCAAAGGCTTTTTAAAGGCTTTGGCGAGTACTGTTATAAGTCCAAGAATGGGAAATAGTAGAGTCAGCAGGGTTCCAATCCGCATCAATGTGAGTTCTATTCCGGATCCTAAAATGGCTTCTGCAGCATTAAGTCCGAGAATATTACCGTCAATAGAAATAAAATCGATCCCTCCGAAATTCCAAGTGCTTGCTATAACTCCAAACAATGCGACAAACAGCGTAAAGCCAATAACTAAGCAAACAAGAATAAAGAGCAGTCCAAAAAACTTAAAAACTAGTTTGAAAAGCCATTCAAGAATATTGATAATAAAATTCAATCCTCTATTTATCGTCTTTCTTAACGATTGGCCAGTGCCTTGATTTTCTTCACGAAACCTGCCAAATCGTTCCTTAACACCGTCCAGCTCTTCCTTTACGCTTCGTTCAATATTGCTGAGGTTGACTGGTTCCCCGCGCATTTGAAGTTTCTGTGCGGTCGTTTTTGCCTCAGGAATAGCCATCCAAAGAATGAGGTAGGTGATAAAGCCAATGCCGGTAAAGAAGAGCAGCACTAGAAAGATGATGCGAATCCAAACGACATCTGTTCCAAAATATGCCGCTATGCCACTTGCAACCCCGCCGATGATAGTCTCATCTGTATTTCGAAACAATCGTTTCTTGCCCGCAGGTATCCCTGCATTAGTAACGGGGTCCTCATCGTTGTCGTCTTCAAAATCTTGTGGAGCCCCAAGAGTAGCTTGGATGAAATTGACATCTTCAATAGTAATGGCTTCTCGTTTGAATTCCACCATTCTCATTGAAAAAAGTTCGGCAATGCGTGCTTCAATATCTGCGATGATTTCCGCTCCTCCTTCTTGAGAATCTAAGGCATTTTTTACTTGGTTTAGATAGTCTTTAAAGGATTCATAGGCACCCTCATCTAGGTGGAAAATAATCCCTGCTAGGTTGATGTTTATCGTTTTATTCATGATTGATTAGGTCTGGTGGTTAATATGGTTACTGCGCTTTGAAGCTCCTCCCAAGTCATTTTTAGTTCTTTTTGAAAGGCACGCCCTGAATCGGATAAAGAGTAATATTTGCGTGGAGGTCCTGAAGAGCTTTCTTCCCATCGGTATTCCAAAAGGCCTGCATTCTTCAAGCGAGTCAAGAGTGGATACAAGGTTCCCTCAACTACGATGAGTTTAGCCTCCTTTAGTTGGTCTATGATGTCGGAAACGTATGCATCTGAGGAATCTAGAATACCTAAAATGCAGTATTCTAATATGCCCTTACGCATCTGGGCTTTTGTATTATCAATCTTCACGCAGCTTCTTATTTAGCGTGAAGTCTCCATACACCGTAAGAAGCATAGTCATATTATTTTCTTTAATCAGAAAATGAGCTTCATCGAAGCGTGTCCTGCTTCCTCTGATATAAACGTAATTTTCTTCATCGTCATTATCAAATGCTACGCGGTGATAGCCAGTTCGCTTTAAGAATCGCTCCCAGTCTTTTGTGACTTCGGCGAGGTATCGGTCGTCATTTACCTTGAGCCACTGTATACGCTTGATTTCACCATTGAGTGTTTTTTCTAAATCTCCTGAAGCCGTAAAGTCTATGTCTATTGGAAGTGCACTTAATAGAGAGCCGCCAAAGCTAAACCCGCTGACGTAGGGTTTTGGATCGTATTTTTCGTAGAGTTCGTCGGCTTTGCCTTTAGGTTGTGAACAAGCCATAAAAGGGAGGAACAAGGCGAGCAGTAGTAATCGTTTCATCATTTTAGAGATTAAATTTTTGGCAAAGATATATGTATAAGTAGGTACTATGCAATACAAAGTACCTTAAATTTGTAGCGATGGGTCATATTGATTCAAATTAACTCACATATGAAACTTTGACACAATAGTTATTCCTTTTTCAGGGCTCAGTAATAGATGGTTTACTCGATATGAGAATTTTTTGAAAGGATGTCATCTAACTTTATAGAGACATTTAACCTAATAAGCTAAACACTATTAGGTATGTTAGAATCTATTGTGACCATCGCCATTCAAGTAGTAGGACTTTACTTCCTGCTCGATTTTGTAACTGGAGTAGTACATTTTTGGATGGATCGCTACGGAAGAGAGGATATGCCCATTGTGGGCAAAGCCGTTATTGAAATCAATACTTGGCATCATGAAAATCCACGTAAAATGACCACTCGGAGTTACTGGTACCTCTGTAGAAGTACCTGGGTTGGAGTAGCATTTATGTTATTGGCCGTTTTTTTAATCACGGGAACGGTGAGTTGGAGATGGTGGTTTATAGCGGTCCTTGGAGTGAATGCAAATATCGTACACCAATGGGCACACATGTTTCCCAATGAAAAACCTGCAGTAGTGAATTGGTTGCAGAAAGTAGGCGTCATTCAGCGTCCCCACAATCACGCTAGACACCACACGAAGCCAGAGACACGGGCATATTGCACCTATACACCTTGGTTAAATCCATTTTTAGATCGTATTCGTTTTTGGTTTACGATCGAGGCCATTCTAGCTCGGGTAAATATTTACACCACCGATCGCATCGACGGATAAGAATTAAAAAGCCGCGCACTGCGCGGCTTTTTAATGCATCATTTTTTCTTTTCCGCTTTAATGGCATAGACCAGCGGGAACATTCCTTCTTTGCCTTTGATCTGGTATTGACCAGGAATTCGTTCAGTGGCTTCGAATATTTCATAGGGACTCCAGTCATATTCATTAAAGAATATCATAGACCTATCCGAATGATTTACTATGGGTTTTACGAGATCACTAATGCTGTGGTTCCAGGTATAATTCACCATTTTTTTTGCCTCTGGCGAGGCATAACTTCCTTCGCGCTCTTCTTTAATAGCCCCAGTATTGAAGTAGGGGTATTTTACTTCTTTGAAATCCTCGTCCAAAATCCAAAGGACTGGATGAAAATCTACCAAAAGCAGCTTGCCTCCAGGCTTTAGATAATGAAAAGCGGCATCCATCCATGCCTTGGCATCTGGGTGCCATCCTACAACTCCATAAGAGGCAAATACAAAATCAAAAGTTCCCGCCAGCGTCGGATCGACATCAAGTGCATCTCCTTGGATAAACGCAGCATCTACATTGCACTCTTTGGCAAGCTGCTGGGCTTGTAAGATTGCCTCACCACTAAAATCTAATCCGGTGATGCTTTTTGCCCCGAGTGTATTCAAGCTGATGGTATCCTGGCCGAAGTGACACTGCAGATGAAGTACGTCCTTTCCCTTTATGTCATGAAGTAAATCCAATTCAATGGCATTCAGTGCCATCTGATGTTCAATGAAGGAAGCATTATCATAAAATGCACTGCTGGGATGCAAGGAAGCCCAATGGTCCCACAAGGCCTTATTTGCGGCCATATAAGCTTCAAATTCTCCCATCATTTATAGTTTTTTGTTGCTTCTTGACGCTCCTTTTCTCGTTCATACAATTCGTAGCAATTGAGGAGTGAAACCAAGAATTGATAATCATTAAAAGTACGTATCTCTGCGTCTGAATACTTGCAATAGAACATGAAGGCCTCCATCTCTGCCTTGGGAATACCGGTCAATTCTTCCAAGATTTCTCTGTTACTGCCTTCTTCCAGTTTACGACGGTAGTAATCCTCCTGTTGAAGTTTTCGAAGTGCGGCCAATTGTCGTGGTCGCTTACCGAAACTGTAATACAATAAATCCAGCGGATTGGCCAGGGTAGGCGCAACAGCTTCGGGAATTCTGATATCAGCATTGCTCGGGACACGGGGTTTCGCCTGTGGCATGGTCCGTGGGTTGTTCGAGGTTATAGCGTAAATACTTACTTCATCCAGGAGGAAATTTTTAGGGACCAATTTTATCAGTCGTTCTTCCTTGATTTTAGCAACCACAGCAGAATCAATTGCAAGGTATTTGAATTGGTATCCAACATTCGAGAAGACAATCGTATCCCCCTGAGCTACTGAGATTTCGAAGTAACCGATCCCGTTTGTAACCGTGCCGGCAAAGGTCTTATTGTTCACCACATAGGAATTTGGAAGTGCAAAAGATGAATCTCTATCGACAACAGTCCCTTTCAATATGTAACTTTGAGCCAAGGCGCTTGAACTGCACGAGAGCAGCAGCCCAACGACCAATACAATTTTAAATAAACGCTTAACGCTATAAATCATGTCTGACGACGGTAAAAAAGTCATTTTTTCGATGTCCAAGGTGAGCAAAGTCTTGCCACACAATAACAAGGCCATCATCAAAGATATCTATCTCTCTTTCTTCTATGGAGCCAAAATAGGCATCTTAGGTTTAAACGGCTCGGGTAAATCGACTCTTTTGAAAATCATTGCAGGAGTGGACAAAAGCTACCAAGGCGATGTCGTGTTTGCACCGGGATACACCGTTGGTTACCTCGAGCAGGAGCCACAGCTCGAAGCCGGTAAAACAGTGATGGACATCGTAAAAGAAGGCGCTGCAGAAACTGTGGCGGTTCTTGATGAATACAATAAGATTAACGACATGTTTGGTCTTCCGGAGGTTTATGAGAATCCCGATAAGATGGAAGAGCTAATGGCCAAGCAAGCAGAACTTCAAGATAAGATTGATGCAACGAATGCATGGGAGCTAGATACGATGTTGAACAGGGCAATGGATGCATTGAACTGTCCGCCTTCGGATCAACTTGTAGATCACCTCAGTGGGGGTGAGGCACGCCGTGTCGCCCTATGTAGGCTGCTTATCCAACAACCAGATGTATTGCTTCTTGATGAGCCTACCAACCACCTTGATGCTGAAAGTATCTTGTGGCTTGAGCAGCACTTGCAGCAGTATAAGGGGACTGTAATTGCGGTTACTCACGATCGCTACTTCTTGGACAATGTGGCTGGGTGGATTCTTGAGCTCGACCGTGGCGAAGGAATTCCATGGAAAGGAAATTACTCATCTTGGTTAGACCAGAAGACACAACGTTTGGCTCAAGAAGAAAAACAGGCATCAAAGCGCAGGAAAACTTTGGAGCGAGAGCTTGAATGGGTGCGCATGAATCCAAAAGGGCGTCAAAGCAAGAATAAGGCACGTTTGAGCAATTACGAAAACCTGCTTTCTCAAGAGCAAAAGGAGAAGGAGAGCAAACTAGAGATCTTTATTCCCGCTGGACCGCGTTTGGGCACGAATGTGATTCAGGCTCAGGGTGTGAAAAAAGCCTTCGGTGAAAAGCTGCTCTACGACGACCTAAATTTTAAACTACCACCTGCGGGAATTGTCGGAATTATCGGGCCTAATGGTGCGGGTAAGACGACTATTTTCAAGATGATCATGGACCAATTGGCCCCGGATGCCGGTCAGTTCGATGTGGGTGATACAGTGAAGATTTCATATGTGGATCAGAACCACGAAAAAATGGACCCCGAGAAGTCTATTTTTGAAGTCATCGGGGACGGCACGGAAGAAGTTTTGCTCGGTGGACAGCGTGTAAATGCTCGCGCATATTTGAGTCGATTTAATTTCGCAGGAGGCGACCAAAGCAAAAAAGTAGGCGTTCTTTCTGGTGGGGAACGAAACCGACTCCACTTGGCTATGGCACTCAAAGAAGGTGGTAATGTGTTGCTTTTAGATGAGCCAACCAATGACTTAGATGTCAATACTTTACGAGCTCTTGA
>CATAPZ010000289.1:0-2146 GCA_949486955.1 Cryomorphaceae bacterium
ATAGTCGCAGTCCAAACAGAACGATTCGTAAGTATCGTAAAAGACGAGATTGGAGCACTGTCGTACAGCATTACTCCAATCAACTTCTCCGGTTCCATTGAAATCTGTTCTTACCTCGATTTTGATGTAGAAAACGAGGACAGTAATTACGACGAGAAATTCTGGGAATCAATCAGCTGCGGACAAGAGAACGGGACCAGTTATGTCCATGCTAAAACAAAGAAAACCGGCTTTGAAGTCAGTGTAGCCATGCGCAACAGCAGCACGGTTGACGGAGCAGCTATAGCTTGGGATTCCACGACAGAAGCAACGCACATGTACGTTTGTGAATGTGCTGCATTTAATGTTCAACAAGGGCAATCACTGGAACTGAATAAATTCGCTTCCGTACTATCGAGCATGAACCACGAGGTGGCAAGTTTGGACGGTAAAGCGGCAGCGAGCGCTACAGCGGCTGCAACAGAAGGCTATAAAGCATTGCAAGGAGAGCATGCAGCGGCTTGGCACAAGAAGTGGGAAACCTCTGATATTGAAATAGAAGGTGATGCGGAAGCACAGCAAGGCATTCGCTTCAACATCTTCCATATGAACCAGACCTTCACGGGTGTGGACGATCGATTGAACATCGGTCCGAAAGGGTTTACCGGTGAGAAATACGGCGGTTCTACCTACTGGGATACCGAAGCATACTGTTTGCCTTTCTACCTCGCAACGGCCCAGCCGGAGGTAGCGAAGAATTTGTGTTTATACCGTTATAAGCAGCTTGATAAAGCCATCGAAAATGCGGGTAAGCTCGGGTTTACCAACGGTGCAGCATTGTACCCAATGGTGACGATGAACGGCGAGGAATGTCACAACGAGTGGGAGATCACTTTCGAGGAAATCCACCGCAATGCAGCCATCGCTTATGGCGTGTTTGATTATATCCGTCATACACAAGATTGGGGCTATTTGGCCGAAGGAGGATTTGAAGTCCTTCTAGGTATTAGCCGATTCTGGTCGCAACGTGTGAATTGGTCACAGGAAAAAGAAGCCTACGTAATGCTCGGTGTAACTGGGCCGAACGAGTACGAAAACAACATCAACAACAACTGGTACACCAACCGCATGGCGGCGTGGACTCTGGAGTGGACGTTGGAAGCCCACAATTGGCTGAAAGAAAATGCCGCGGACGCGCTTAGCGCTATTACCAGCAAGACTGCCTTGAACGCGGATACGGAGTTCGCTAACTGGAACGACATCATCGTGAAGATGTACTACCCGAAGAGCGAGAAATTAGGCGTTGTATTGCAGCAGGACGGCTTCTTAGACAAGGAGCAGCTCACTGCCGACGACCTCAGCTTGGACGAGCGCCCGATTAACCAGCACTGGAGCTGGGACCGCATCTTGCGTTCCATCTTCATTAAGCAAGCCGACGTGTTGCAAGGCTACTACTTCTTAAACCACCTCTACGAGCAGGAAGAAGTAAAGCGCAATTTCGATTTCTATGAGCCAAAGACCGTTCACGAGAGCTCGTTGAGCCCTTGTGTGCACGCGATCCTAGCAGCACAAATTGATTACCCCGAAAAGGCCTACGAAATGTACCTGCGCACCTCTCGTCTGGACATCGACGATTACAACCGCGAGGTTCACGAAGGGTTGCACATTACCTCGATGGCGGGTACCTGGATGTCTGTCGTTCAAGGTTTCGGAGGCATGAAGATTCGTGGCGAAGAATTGCACTTCACACCCAAACTGCCGGGACAGTGGAATGGCCTTACCTTCTCCATCCTTTGGAGAGGCGCGACGCTAAAAGCGAACCTCACCGCCGAAGGTATGACCATCGAGAACGTGAGTGGCGTTCCAGCGAGATTCGCGATCGACGGCCAGTGGTTTGAAGTAGCAGAGGGTGAAAAAGCATCCACAGCAGCTACGGCAATGGCTTAATGAATTGATACTATCTTAGAAAGGCGCCACGTGCGCCTTTTTTTAGCCCACAGCACATGAAGAAATTTTTAACGATACTCTCCATAAGCGCAGCGCTCGCTGCCTGTGACGTTCAGCCCTCAGCACCCCTTCGCATGCAGGCCTCGGACCTAGCATCGCCACACATTCATCACGGTACGAAGAGTGATTTTGAGATAAAAGACTATTATTTAAGCGGCGA
>CATAPZ010000290.1:0-2056 GCA_949486955.1 Cryomorphaceae bacterium
AATCCCGCGTATTCCATTTCGCGGGGTAGTTGTCTACCTGTAAGAGTTTTGTACTTAATGACGACCGTGGACTAGCCAATGAGAGTACTACAAATACTATCGTAAGCATTCTGAGCAGGAGCACAATTAAATCTTTAAGTCGAGATTTACTTCGTTGTGAAGGATTGACTTTTACCAGCCACAGCAATGACGGGATTACCTTGGCTTTTCTCGTTCGAATTCCAAAAAAATGTATCCAAACAGGAACTGCCACAAGTAGTATACCCCAAAGCCATTGTGGTCGGTAAAATTCCATTAGTGCAATATTCGATCTAAGAATGTATAGGTTTCAGCGTAAACCGTTTTAAGATCCTTAGATAACCGGTGATTAACTATGACGTGTTCCTTGGCAGCGGTTGTAACCCATTTCTTCGGTCCATCAATAGCGTCATGCATAGCTTTAGCTTTGGCTACATCGATTACATAGTCTTGATGTACTTCATCCTCATACCATACCATGTTCAGTACGGGAACTTTTATTTCGTTAAGTTCTTGCTCCGAAATTGCCGTTTCTACCAGATGCTGCATCTGCACTACACTTTCCCAGCTGTACGCCATGGGTTTACAAACGATTCGAATAGTATCTGAACGTTCAGGAACTATTCTGTACTCAGTTCCTGATATCGCTTTAATCAGCTCGAGACCCCATGGACCGTTTAACAAGGCCGAGTTTGGGTCAGGAAGCCCCATGTTTGGACTATAATTCAATACAGCGGCAACATCCTCCGGATAGAGTCTGGCAAGTCTTAAGGCCAATAAAGAACCTGTAGAACATGACCCGATCACTACTTTTTTACCTAATCTTTTCGCCAATGAGAAATCGTACAATGCTTTGTACCACGCGCTTTCAGCCGTAAATGTGGACATTCTCTCGGAGTCGATTTCTTGGAGTCCGTGGCCGGCCATTCGATTAAAAACAGCATTCATTCCGAATTTTCTTGGCAATAAGTAACGAAAGGAATCTCCTTCATGTTTAGTTGCACTAAAACCGTGTAAATACAAGAAGGAATAATCGGTTTGCCTTAGCGAGTCGGCCCAGAAGACCTCGGTATAAGCACATTCTAACACATTATGTTGACTTTCGAAATTGTAAATGGAATCTTCAATCGCTTCAAAAGGCGTTGCCAAAACCGGTAAATCGTTAAAGTATTCTGGCTCATCAGGTTTGGGACCGATTAAAAATGCCAAAACCAATACTGCCATTAGCGTTATGAGAATTCGAAGTAGCCTTTTCATCAGTCGATTGATTTTGCTTTATCTAAGGAAATAGGGAATATGCCTGTACCATCGTTCAATCTTAGTGTTCCAACAAACGTATGCACTTCATCAGTCAGGTACTTCGTTTTGGTATCAAGCGACAATTCCATCACGCTTTCTGGACCACTGGCGCCGCAAAAAAAGCAACTCGCAAATGGAAAAGCACTCAGTGCATATTCATCTCCTAGAACGTCCAACGCTATGATGTAGCCAGTAATCTTGACCTTCTTTCCATTGAGCTCTTTCAAATCTTCGGTCCATATAGGTGCTATTAGCCAAGCCGCTGACTCTTCGTCAAACACCTCCTCAAATTGCAAACGTTCGAATGTGCTCCATTTAATTTTAATCTGGGCTTCAGATGTGTTGCAAATGAGTACAACTGCTAGAAGTATCAACTTTTTCATCCTGCAAATTCTGTTTGTTGAAGTATGAAGAACAAACGAAAGGGATCGTCGGCGTTGAATACCAAAGTGCCCTTAACAACAACGAATTGGTCTGTAATTAAATCATCTGGTCGCTCCTTAAAAACAAGTTCTACCACAGTGTTTGGCGCAGCATTACCGCAGAAGAAGCACGAGGAGAATGCGTATCTCGACAAAGCATATTGATTACCTTCAACATCAACGGGCACTAAATATCCTTGAATTACGACTTCCGTATTCTTGTATTTATCGAGCCATGAAGGAAATTGTGGTTCATAGAGACCATCAGGTGTAGTGGAGTAGGGCACGGCCAACATTTCCCAAGGCAACACCTGCTG
>CATAPZ010000291.1:0-2400 GCA_949486955.1 Cryomorphaceae bacterium
ATTAGCGGTATTGAACTGCAGAAATCTTTAGTGCAGTGGTTAGACGAAGAGGTGTCTTATTACAATTGGACCGGCTTTTATTTCATGAACGATGAAAAGCAGCAACTCGAAATCGGACCGTATGTTGGAGCTTACACGGATCATACGGTTATCCCCTATGGAAGAGGTATCTGCGGCCAAGTTGCGATGAGTGGTAAAACCTTCGAAGTGCCGGATGTCCATGCCCAAGACAATTACCTCGCATGCAGCCTTGCAACGAAAAGTGAGATTGTAGTACCCATTTACAAAGGAGAGAATCTCGTCGGTCAGATAGATATAGATTCACACGAACTGGACCCGTTTACCCAAGAGGACCACGACCTCTTAGAAGCGGTGGCCAATTTTGTCGTGCAAAGGCTCTAAGCCTGCATTCGTATGGCTTCCACCGGATCTAATCTAGAAGCCATCCACGCTGGAATAAATCCAGAAAGCAATCCAATGACCCCACTCAGGCCAAGTCCTACAATGATATTTCTTGTGCTTAAGAATATGTCGAAATCAAAGGCTTTTGCAGCTGCCAAAGCACCGAGATAAACTAGGAACAATCCAGCAGCTCCTCCCAGCAGACATAAGACAATACTCTCGGTCAAAAACTGAATCAAGACCACGAAGTTTTTCGCACCAAGTGCTTTTTGAACGCCTATTTCGTTGGTACGCTCACGGACACTCACGAACATTATGTTAGCAATCCCAAAACCGCCAACAAGAATGGAAAAACCGCCAATCACGGTGCCCACGAGGCCTAAAACACCAAATAATCCATCCAATTGATTTGAGATCAACGAAGGGTCGTTCAGCGCAAAATTATCGTCCGCACCTGGACGAAGGCGACGAATAGAACGCATCAAACCTGTTAATTCGTCTTTCAATTGAGCCAGCGAAATTCCTTCCTTCGCACTGACCATGATAAGGTTGCCGTCGTTTTTATCTGTATTCACTACGGTTCGTACGAACTTGAACGGCACAAGAACCATCTTATCGTAACTCTGTCCGACCAAGCTCTCTCCTACCTTTTCAAAAACACCAATGACCGTTAGTTTCTGTCCACGAATAGATATCTGTTCGCCCAAGGCACTTTCGCCTCCCGGAAATAAACCTTCTTCAATATTGGCCCCGATGATACAATAAGATTTTCCGCCATACATTTCATTTTCAGTGAAATAGCGACCTTCCTTAAGATCAAAATCCCAGATTTGATTGTACTCGTAAGTAATCCCCAAGACCTCAACACCACCGGCATCCATACCGTTACGCTTGGCAGTAGCTCCGCCTAATGACGTACCGAAAGCAACGTTTTCAGCATATTGAGAACGCTTCCTCACAAGATCGCTTTCTTTACTTAAAGGCACTGGGCGATTGAGATACTTCCACCAAGCGTATTCGCCACCGCCGCCCCAAGGCCATTTTTGTACATAAACGACATTATCACCGAGCTGACTAACGCTGTCTCGAATGTTTTTCTCCAAAGAATCAACGATCGAATAAACCAAGATGATTGCAAATATCCCTATGGTGATTCCAAGTAGGGAAAGAAAGGTTCTCAATTTGTTTACTGTCAGTGAAATAACAGCGAAAATCAAGCTTTCTTTAATGAGGCGAATGAGAACAATCACGAGGTAGTGGGTTTCTCTCAAAATTAGAGAGAAAAGCGCACAAAAAGGCACCAATTATGCTACTTTTGCACTTTCTCATTATTTACACAACAATCTTGAACGATATGCGCATTAAAAACGCTCTCATTTCAGTTTTTCACAAGGACGGTCTTGGACCCATTGTCGACGCACTAAATGCCGGTGGAACAACTATTTATTCAACTGGTGGAACTCAAGCCTTCATTGAAGGACGTGGCATACCAGTCGAGCGTGTTGAAGATTTAACATCCTACCCTTCTATCTTGGGGGGGCGTGTTAAAACATTGCACCCAAAAGTTTTTGGCGGCATCCTTGCGCGTAGAGATAATGAGAGTGATCAAGGACAAATGAACGAGTTCGAGATTCCATATTTCGACTTAGTAATTGTCGATCTTTATCCTTTCGAAGCAACCGTAGCTTCTGGTGCGCCGGAACAAGATATTATCGAGAAGATTGATATCGGTGGTATCTCGTTGATTCGAGCAGCAGCAAAGAACTTCAAAGATTGTTGGATCATTTCTAACATGGAACAATATAAAGATGCTCTTGCAGTATTGAACTCTGAGGAAGGGGCAACTTTAGAAATCAGAAGACGCTATGCACTTGAGGCTTTCGATGAAAGCAGCAACTATGATACGGCCATTTACCATTACTTCGCTGGTGACCGACTAGATCTTAAAATGAGCGGACGTCAGAAGCAAGGTTTACGCTACGGTGAAAACCCGCATCA
>CATAPZ010000292.1:0-10946 GCA_949486955.1 Cryomorphaceae bacterium
AATGACATCGTTAGAACCAGCATGGACCATTATCTGCGCGCCTTAAATGAATTCCTGGTTAAGGAGCCCATTGCTCAGCCCTTAAGTAATAACTCCAATGCCGTAATAACCTCTAATGAAACTACCGCTTCAGCGGACCCTAAACCCAAAAAAAAGACTCCAACTAAAGCAAAGACCAAAGTAACCAAGGCGAAAACACCGGTCAACAGCACTCCCAAACCCGTGGCCAAACCCGTGGAGCTTATTCCGGAAGAGATCCGTTTTCTACGACGCTACGTGGCCATGCACGGGAAAGTAAAAACGCGCATTGCCGTAGTGAGATTACTGTCATCCTTGCAAAAAGCCATGATTGAAAAACGCATCCGTAAAACGTCTCCCTATGCCAAGGAGATCATGCAGATGCAAGACCAGCTCATCAAGGCTGCCGACCGCATGGGAGAAGCCGCCGAGATCAACATCACCAAAGCCAACCTAGCGCATTACCAGGAAATCACCAGCTCACAGCGCATCCGCGATTCCATTGCCTTGCTCAAGCGATTCGTGGCCATCCAAGGCCGGGAAGGGGTGCAAGACAAGGCAGAGCGCCTCATTGCTGCCATGGAGCGCATGGTAAAGAACGGCAAGGTGTCTAAAGACGATCCTTATTCTGCACGCCTGAACGATGCGTACAAGTCGCTCAAGCTCTACATCCGGGAGAAGAAGAAAACGCCCGAGATACAATCCGGAGAGCTCAATGGCATCTACGGTCTATTGGGTATGGCGCCTACTTATTCCTCCTATACTTCGCCCAGAAAATCTAAAGGACTGGGAAGCGTTATGTCAAGTGCAGATTTGGTGCGCATGGACTTTGACACCATCGGACTCAAGGGCAAGTTTCGTGAGCTCATTGGCGATCCATCGGTAGGATTTACGGCCATGGTATTTGGGCAGCCCAAGAGCGGGAAATCTACGCTCATGCTAGAATTTGCGCATCACTTAGCCGTTCACCACGGTGAAGTCTTGTACGTGGCCTTTGAAGAAGGATACGGCTACACCTTGAAAGAGAAAATCACCCGCATTGGTGCCATTCACCCGCGACTGAATTTTTCAGAATCATTACCCAAGGATGTGGCCCCTTACGACTTCGTCTTTATAGATAGCGTCAGCCGCGCCGGTATGGAACTAGATGACCTGGTGAAACTCAAGAACCGCTATCCACGGACCAGCTTTGTATTCATCTTCCATGCGACCAAGGACGGTAAGTTCCGAGGGGGTAACGAACTCGCCCATGAAGTGGATGTGATCATTGAGGTAGAAAACAAAATGGCCACCGCGTCAGGTAGGTTTAACGCCGGTGGCCAATTGAAAATGTAGTTTATTGGTTTGGTGTGGGGCTTATTCGAGTGTGCTGCCGTCCTGGAAAATCACTTTAATAGGCTTCCACACAATCTTTAAGTCTTCAAGGTTTTTGTTTCGAAGGCGAACATCTTCATCTCTGAACTGATTATAGTCGGTAGTCGCATTCCAATTGGCAGTGGCACCGGCCTTAATGGGTTGGTCGTAAGTAAAGCTTAAGGTCTTGATCTCATCATCAAACAGGTCGGTGAACATGATCTCGCCCTTCACCGCCCGAATATCTTGATCAGACTTGTTCTGAATCGCGAACCCGTATGTGATGTAGTCTTGGTAATCGACCTCGGTATATCCTTTTTTGAAACAAGTGACCATCACCGCATTTTGCAGTCGCGCAACGCGTTCTGCTTCCTCACGGGCAGCCTTTTCCTGCAATGCCTTTTGCTCCGCTTCAATGCGGTCCTGCTCGGCTTTCCACGCTTTGCCATTCTCCAAAATCTCGCCATAAGTCATCTTGGACAAGTCCTCTTGTTGCAACGTCAGGCGAAATATGCTACCTAAAAGTAGCTTAGCTTCATTGCTGTCCAGCTCGTTCCGCAATTCCTTGGCATCTTCTTCAAAAGTATCTTCCGTGTATTTCTTATCCAGAGGTGATGAACATGCTACCATTAGGATCGAAGAGAAAATAATCAGTGCTTTTTTCATTTGGCTAATAATTTAGATTCTCAAATCACCTAAACTTCTCAGACAACTAGGGTCAATTCCTTTTTTAGTTCTAAAATTTGACCTTAATTGGCTGAAAAATTAAGTAGTGTTCAATCAAAACCGCATATATCGAGTATTTCAGCTGATCAATTTCCTGCGGACGAAGCCCTCAAAAACGCCTCGATCACTGGCCGGACTGTTGGAAATCTCGGAACGCTCGGTGTACCGGTATTTTGATTTGATTGGCCAATTAGGCTTTGAGGTGAAAAAGAGTGAGGCCGGCCGATTCTACATTGAATCCAACGAAGACGAGCGCATTCCATTCACAGCCCAAGAAGTCGACTACATTGCGAAAATGGTGAGCAGCGTAGGCAAAAACAGCACCTTAGGCCAATCCGTACTTCACAAAGTGGGACACTACACCGAGCATCAAGTCGCCGCCCGAAACATCTACGATGCCAACTTAGGGAAGATCATAGAACAGCTCTCTGTCGCGATTCAAGAGAAGAAACAAGTCATGCTGGTGAAGTATTTCTCAGCACGCAGTGAAACCATCACCGATCGCTTAGTGGAACCCATGCAGTTCACCGACAATTACGAGGCTATTTCAGCCTTTGAGGTAAGTACAGAGCAGAATAAGTACTTCAACATTGAGCGTATCTCGGAAGTACGGTTACTTGACTCTGACATGTTTTTTGAGGACCAGCACGAGTTCTTCAAACCTGATGTTTTTGGGTTCCAAGGAAAAGAGATGGATAAAAAGGTGGAGTTTGAGATGTCACTCCGCGCCAGCTTGCTCCTAAAAGAGGAATACCCAATGGCCCGAGCTTACATCAAAGCGCTACCTGGAGGAAAGCGCTTTGTCTTTAAGGCCAAAGTGCAGGCGTATGAGGGTCCTGCGAGGTTTGTGAAGGGGTTTGGGGATGAAATCATTCTAAGAGGATCAAACAAATTCATCGATTTCATTACTGGCGAAGTGGACCCTGCTAATTCCTAGGTTGAGACATTGGTTGGCAAAATTCTTTGTTGACCACTTTCGCTCTCAATGAAGCTTTAGATTTAAAAGTCCTTGAAATGGCATATCCTCGCTGTACAAAGTCATCGCCATTTTCCCATTTATGATAAAACGACTTTATTGAAATACAATTTGGATTTTCAAAAACAGTATTAAGCAATGTGCGATCTGATAGCCCGCATGAATGTCCAAAAATTTGTATTTGATACGGTTTTGCCTCTATAAATTCAAGTAACCTCCTGTAATTACTGAATTCTAAGTACTTAAAAGATTTAAGGTGTTTGAGAGTTAGATCATTTGATCCAGCCTCAATGTCCTTGTAGCCCTGGTCCAATTCATCTCCGTAACCGAAAATTGGTGATTGTTTATTTATGTCATCTCCATCGAGTTGGCCATGGATAGAAATATGTTGCCAATCAGACTTCTCAAAAAACTCCAGGTAATATTGAGCTATTTGAGTATAATTAAAGTTTAGTATGCAGATTGAGCTTGGATTCATGTCAATTTCGATAGTTCCTGATTCACAATCTCTCATTTGAATTTTCTCTTCAAATTGCCCCTGAATCCCATTATCAAACTTAATATTAAACTCATTTGAAATCTTTAATAGATACTTGGTGGCTAATTCTCGTAGATAGTCGAAACTTTGGTTTAAAAGTTCGATCTCTTTTTCTTTCTTTTTTAAAGCCAAGTTCTTTAAATGAGAATAATAGAGAATTTCAATATCCACCCATTTCTTGAGGTAAACTTCACTCAGAGTATTGAAAAAGAAATCCGATTTCCAAAGAACCTTAATGCCAGAGCTGTGCCGATTTAACTTCAATAATTGGCTAAGAGCCTCTTCTCCAGTTAGATTTGTTGCGCGGTCAGAAAAGGGTGCAGTCGCTGAAATCTCTAAGAAAGAATCCTTATAATCAAGGTGATGAACCAAATGAGTGATTACATGGATACAATAATCATGAATAAAGTCGTGATAACCAGACTTTAGTCCGTGTGCTATATCAAACCCATTTCCAATAATAATCAATCTATTAACCTCTCGATATTTATCAAATAGGTGTTCAGGTATCTCTGGATGGAAGGGTTTAATATCTAAGCTTGGAATAGAGAAATTTGCGGACACTTGAATGTGGATATATTTTTAAACTTGCTCGACATTATTCGGCTCCAACGCCTCCCTCAACACCTGCTGCAAGAGCAACTCATTTTGCTGCTGACTTTCCTTGATGCTTGCCTCAAACTCATCACAATACGCCATCAACTCATTCAATTTAGCGACTATGCGTTGTTGTTCTGAGAATGTGGGGAGAGGAACCAAAATATTATTCAATGCTGTCACACCAATATTTGCTTGATTCGCAGCTCCCGTTGATGATAGAAATACAGGCTCTAGAATTGATGGTTCTTTCAATAGAAAGGTGATGAATTCCTTTTGGAGTAAGTCATTTAAACGAATAGCGCCAACCCTTTGATTTAGATATAAATTCAAATTTTCGAAGTGCTCATCATTTAGCAATAAGGTAAATAGGTAATCACGTTTTGCACGTGTTCCTGTCATGGTGACTAAAATGTCACCAGGTAAAAGCATAGCTTTTTCGGCTGTTGAAGCATAATCATCTGAGATATATGCTGGATTGGCGGTGAGTAATAGATTATCATTTTTCACATTACCGAGACGAATAACCTGATTATTTGACTCTTTGACATACTTACTACTTTTAAAAGCAAAGCCACCAAGAAGGTCGTTTGTCACTTCCCCCAACCTACACCACACCCAATTCTCCGGTATTTCAAAAGGAATTTTGTCTTCGGTGATGGGTGGCAGTGGTTTTTGCTTCTTGATTTTCTTCTCCTTAATCAAGTTTTCTTTCTCGGCTTTGATTTTTTCCAGCAGCACGGAGGCAGATTCATCATTGGGGTCTTGGGGCACCAATTTTCCCTGCATGGCTTCCCGCAAAAAGGCTAGGCGGAGTTGCTTGACCAAATCGAGTTGGTGGGTGAGTTCGGTGGTAATACCTAGACTTTCTATTCTATCCACAAGCCCAATAAATTCATCCTGTTCCCTCTTAGACAGAGCAGGGATTTCGACCAATTCAAATAACTGTTTTGGTGTTAAATATTTTCTGTTTGTGCTCCCAGAAGAAAGATGTGTTATGTAACCATGAAAAAAGTCAAACGTGAAAAGTCTTTCTATGAATTGCGGATTGAACCTTTCTGTATCAATCTTTGCAAGTGCCATGTTTGTTGAGGCTAAACTTCCTTTGTGTTCTTTTTTTGTAATTCCAAAAGCACCGTTCTTGGTGTCAACTTTACACCACATTAAAAAATCAGGTTCTATTACCTGATATTTCTTCATTTTTAAGTTCTTGCCAAGCTCATTTCTTCTATTTACTACACCCTTCCCATAAGACTGTACTCCCGCAATTGTGTATTCTTTTGAATCATCAATTTCAAGAGTTTTTGCCTCACCCATTTTTAATGCCTTGCCAAGCTTCATTTCACAGCCGCTTTTAGTTGGTTCAACAAATCGTGGCTTTTGCTAAAACTCTTGTCCAGCATCTCCATCAATTCTGCACTGTTATGGATGATTTCTTCTTCCTGCTTGGTGGGATTCTTAATATCCAGGTCGTAGTTGCGGTCTTTAATGGTTTGGATATCCACTTTCCAGCACACATCACTTTCTTCCCGTTTGTTCCACCACTTTTTGATCGGGTCAAACTCCTTTACCTGAATAGGTCTGGTTTTGCTATACGCTTTTTGTTCTTCGGGCAGGCGGTGTTCGTAATACCAGACTTCTTTAGTGGATTCACCTTTGGTAAAGAATAATAAGTTAGTGGCCACCGTAGCGTATGGCTTAAATACCGAGTTGGGCAAACGGATAATGGTGTGCAGGTTGCAATCGGTCAACAGCTTCTCACGTACCCGTTGCTTTACGCCATCACCGGTGAGCGAGCCATCGGGCAATACAATACCTGCCCGTCCGCCATTTTTCAGCAAATGAACCATCATCACCAAAAAGAGGTCTGCACTTTCCTTGGTGCGGTAGTTCTGCGGAAAGTTGTTTTCGTTGTTGTTGGCCACAATGCCCCCAAAAGGTGGATTAGCCAAAATCAGGTTTACACGGTTCTTTTCGGTGTAGTTGCTCAGCGGTTGGTCCAAACTGTCACGGAACTGGATGTTCGGCACTTCCATATCGTGCAAAATCAGGTTGGTGGTAGCCAGCAAATACGGAAGCGGTTTATATTCCCAACCCGCAATGTTTTTAGCAATACTATCGCGTTCCTCTACACTGTTGGCCTGAGCTTTCAAATGTTCAATGGCAGCCGTGAGGTAACCACCCGTTCCACAACTGGGGTCAAGAATCTTATCACCCAACTGAGGATTCATCATTTCACAGATGAACTCCGTAATGGCTCTTGGCGTATAGAACTCACCACTTTTACCTGCACTTTGCAGTTCCTTCAAAATGGTTTCGTAGAGTTCGCCAAACGCATAGCGGTCTTTGGCAATGTTGAAGTCAATTTCGTTGAGCTTGTTCAACACCTTGCGGATGTTGATGCCGCTTTTCATGTAGTTGTTGTTGCCTTCAAACACCTCACGCACCAGTAAGGCACGTTTGTTTGCCAGGTCATCACTCATACCTACTTTCAGGTTGCGAAGCGTAGGGAAGAGTTTTTGGTCCACAAAAGCTTGCAATTCATCACCTGTGATGCCTTCATCATCACCAGCCCATTCGTCCCAATGAAATTCGGCAGGAATGGGGCTTTCATAGCCGTCTTTTATGACTTCAAGTTCTTTGTCTTTGTCTGAAAAAATCTTTAAAAACAGCATCCAACCGAGTTGTTCAATACGCTGTGCGTCACCGTTTAGGCCGGTGTCTTGCCACATGATTTTTCTAATGCCGTCTATGACTCCTTTGAGGTTAGCCATATATCTATTGTGCTTTTAAGTATTCCATTATTAACTGTAATGAAGTATTTCCAATAACCTTCACAACTTCAGCATAGCCCTGTTTTTCTGCTGTCATTCCAAGTTTCTCAATGAAGAATGAAGAAAATTTCTGATTTGTCTTTAAAGCTTCTTTTAGTTCATTGTTTTGATTTTCTTTTTTCAGTGAGCCTTTGAGTTCTTCTCGTAGATTGAATTCAGTTTTAAAGTGCTCCTCAATTTCATCTAGAAGCTGAAGAAATAATTCGAATTGAATTACTAGTTCATTCGGGTTTGATTCATATCTGATGGCATATCCATTTTCTGCGGCATAAGATTCAATGAACAGTTTAATATGCATATCAGAGATAAAAACCTGAAGTCTTTGTTGTTCCAAATCATAAATCTCTATTGGGTTGCTTGAAAGTTCTCTTACTAGGTATTCAAATAACTCAGCCTTCTTATCTTCAAGGTTCTCAAACTTCACTGAGCTTAAAGTTTGCATACTATTGAGTTTAGAAGGGGTTACTTTTAGAAGCCGAACCCAATCATATTTTCCAAGTGCTATCTCTCTTTTTTTATGTTTCTTGAGTAAGTAATATAAGTAGGCTTCAAAATCAGCTTTAGAAAGTACGCCTAAACCCATTTTGTCAAAGGTGTCAAGAAGCTCATTAGTGAACTTTATCTTATCAGGTTCATCTAGTAAATCGATTATCCTTTTAATTTTCATGCTCCTGTTTTATAAAGTTCTTGTTCTAATTCTTTTACTGCTTCCAAGTACTTGGCCTTGCTGCCAAACTGTTTTATTATTTCTAATGGGGAACCATAATCCGTCAATGGCTTTACTTTGAGAATATCCATACTTTCTATGTTGGTTACCCCTTCATCAGCGTACTTGTCCAAAAGTGTTTCTAGTACTTTTCTGGCTTGGTCTCCATATTTGGTGAAGTAGTCTCGTTTCTTCACATTGTTTGCTCGTTCTTTTCGTGTCAATGGTGGTTGTTCGAATGCCACATGGCAGATTAGATCAAAAAGGTCCACCTCTCTATTTACCGCATCTCTTAAAGCTTCCACTAAAACCCCTTGGTCCTCCAATTCCTTGATGATGGCTTCCTTTTTGTCCGTGCTATTCCAACGATTCAGAAAATCATCCAAAGAAGCATACTGTCCTTTGATGAGTTCTTTTGTGTGGTCTTTCAAACTAGTGGTAATCGGTTTGCCGCTGTTGTCGAAATACATTTCACGGCTTATCAAAACCGAAACATCTACACCGTTCACATAAACCTTTTCTCTTGGCTCGTGAACTTTGCTTGTGGGTGTTTGCGGTTCAGGGTATCTGATTTCAGGTTCGATTTCAATTTCTTCGCCTGATTCTTCGTCAATAATTGGGGTGTCGATGTTTTCTTCTTCATCCACTATGCCGCTTAAGTCAGTGTCTTCCGAAACTGGTTTTACCCGAATCGGGTCGCCATCAAAGTCTTTGTCGGCAAAAAGGTCAGTCACATTTCTAAAGTCGAGAATGGTGAAATACATTTTGCCAAACTCTTCATTGATTCTCGTTCCTCTTCCTACAATCTGCTTGAACTTAGTCATAGACTTTATTTCGGAGTCTAGAACTATCACTTTACAGGTTTGAGCATCAACACCGGTAGTCATTAATTCTGATGTCGTTGCGATTACCGGATGCGTTTCCTCGGGATTAATGAAGTTGTCAAGTTCGCGTTTGCCTTCGTCATTATCCCCGGTAATCTGCATAACATATTTGTGGTTTTGAGCTACCAAATCGCCATTCAAATTGGCAATTGCAGATCGCATTCTTTCCGCATGATCAATATCCGTGCAGAAGACAATGGTTTTTGCAAAACGATCGTATCCCTTTAAGAATTCTGTAAGTTTCTTGGCTACTGCCTGAGTACGTTCGTCTATTATAAGCGTCTTATCGAAGTCTTTTCGATTGTAAACACGATCTTCTATTTCCTGACCCTCTTTATCCGTTTTCCCTTGCTCTGGTCGCCATCCCTCTGCGTCAACGTTCAAGTTAACTCGAACTACCCTGTATGGTGCCAAGAAGCCGTCGTCTATTCCTTGCTTTAAAGAGTAGGTATAGACAGGTTCACCGAAATACTCAATGTTGGAAACTCTATCCGTTTCCTTGGGTGTTGCAGTAAGGCCAACATGGGTTGCATTACCAAAATAACTGAGGATTTCGCGCCATGCGCTATCCTCTTTAGCACTCCCTCTATGACACTCATCTATAACAATAAGATCAAAGAAATCTCTGGTAAACTGCTTATATGCATTCGCTTGCTCATCGGCTCCTGACAATCCTTGATAGAGAGCCAAGTACACCTCATAGCTCTTGTCAATCATCCGGTTCCTTACAACCGTCATTTTATCCTTGAAGTGCTTAAAATCCCCTCTACGAGTTTGGTCTATTAATGCATTTCTATCGGCAAGAAATAAAATCCGCTTTTTCGCTTCACTCTTCCAAAGCCGGTGGATGATTTGAAAGGCCGTGTAGGTTTTGCCTGTACCAGTCGCCATGACAAGCAAAATCCTATCCTGCCCATTAGCGATGGCCTCGACAGTCCTGTTTATCGCAATTTGCTGATAATACCTTGGGCTTCGGCCAGAGCCATCAAAAAAGTAATCCTGTGAAATCACTTTTTCAGCTTCTTCACTTTTGATGCCTTTGTACTCTTTGTATTTATTCCAAAGCTCTTCTGGACTTGGAAAATCGGTTAATGAAAGTTCAGTCTCTCTAACTTGATCAACGGATGATCTATCGTGAAATAGAAAGCCGTCACCATTGCTACTAAATACACATGGAATATCTAAGATTTCAGCGTAATTGATCGCTTGCTGAATTCCCGAACGCACCGAATGGTTATTGTCTTTGGCTTCAACTATTGCAATCGGGATGTTCGGCTTGTAATACAGAATGTAGTCTGCTCTTTTTCGAACACCTCTGGCAGTTAGTTTACCTCGTACATAGATGCGACCAGCTGTAAATGAAACTTCTTCTAGGAGTTGAGTTGTTCTATCCCATCCCGCTCGTTCAATTGCAGGAGTGATATATTTAGTACAAATATCACGTTCAGATAAAGACTTCTTATTTATCATGGAAGTGTAGTATTCTGTTGCTTTTTTAATATTAGTTCTAAGGCCTTCATCCCATAATCCTCAGCAGAAATTATTCTATCCACTTTATCCGCAATCCAAAGAGTAACTAGCTCCGATTCTTGCACTTCGAACATATCAGCCAGAATCGGCAACCAACTCCGGCTAACCTGCTTGGTACCGTTCTCCATTTTACTCACGTAAGCAGTGTCAACCTCCAATTTCGCCGCGACTTCTCGCTGCACAAACTGGTGTTCCTCCCGAAGCTCCTTAAGTTTTTGTCCTAACATTATTCCTTGAATTGATAAATCTTGTCCTAAGTAGGACAAATTACGCCATAGTTTTCGAGATTACCTATAAACAAATAAAAGTTTCGCGACACATAAGGTCAAAAACACAATTAATTATTAGTTGAGCCTAAAAAAGTGACGACGCTGACCGAATTACCCCCTAAAAACATCTCATTTTCTTCGAGTAAAACCGAATTACACCCAAATCGCACCTAAAAAAGTTCGAATTACACCCGAATAAAAACTAAAAATCCCCCAAATGGAGGATGCTTAGCCCTTGTCTTAGCACGGTTTCAATCAAAATGGCCGACAACCCGGTTGGAAATAGAGGGCGTATGGTGGGTTGCCGGGCAATTTTTCAGTTAGTCTTCACGAATGATGGTGTAGAACCCCGGGAATTGGCTGGATTTTTCAATGATACCGTACTCACGCATGTGTTTGATGTAGTCTCGAGCCCTGCGATCTTGGATTTCCATGTGGCTGGAGATAAGCCTAGTGAGGTCTTTGGAAGACATGGAGCGTTTTTCACCGTACAATTCAGTAGCCAATGCTTTTAA
>CATAPZ010000293.1:0-3922 GCA_949486955.1 Cryomorphaceae bacterium
AAATTAATTCAAATATCACTGTTATTGATTTAATCAACATTCCAAAAGGCATTTACTTTTTTAGTATTTTAGGTAATTCTAATCCAAGATGGAAGTTTATAAAGGAATAGATTTTGTGGGGAATACCGGTCGCCCTCATTACTTTATAACTATCTAATTATCAGATAATCATTTACCAAATAAAAACTCAGTGAAACATTTTTTAATGGACTCAAAGCTAGTCTAAGGTGTTGAAAAGTTTGACTGCTGAATAGTCACTATATTTGAATTGATTTAAGATTTATATTTAATAATGAAAAAAGTCACTTTAATTTTATTTCTAGTTTTTAATGTTTATTCATTACAAGCTCAATTAGATAGCATAATTGACCAAGGAGTATTTAGAACATATATTATTCACTTACCGTCTGGATATAATACTAACAATAAGTACCCACTTGTATTTAATCTCCATGGTTTGAGGGCAAACGCTCTGCAACAAAAAACGATTACTCAATTTGATAAAATTGCCGACCAAAAAGGATTTATTGTTGTTTATCCAAACGGTACAGATAAATCTTGGACTACAGTTGGTAACAAAGATTTAGACTTCCTCTCTAATCTTGTTGACTCCATTAGATCTAATTATTCAACAAATGACTGTCTATTTATGATGGGATTTTCTCAAGGGGGATTTATGACTTATAAATTTGCTCTCAATAGCTCCCATTCTTTAAAAGCTATTGCAGTAGGCTCTGGGAATATATCTCAGGCCACTCAAACAGCTTCCGAAAATGCTACTAAAATTCCCGTTCTTCATTTTCATGGTAACGCCGATAACATAGTTCCTTTTAATGGTACTCCACCATTCATTCCTCCTGTTGAAAATACTATCGAATGGTTGGTATCCCATAACGGATGTAATAGAATCCCTGTAGTGTCAACGCTACCTGATATCGATTTAACAGATAATTCTACGGTTGAAAAATACTACTATGGAAATGGTGACAATGACTCTGAAGTGACCTATTATAAAATTACTGGTGGTGGTCATACTTGGTGTGGTTCTATTCCAGTTCCGATTTTTGGTGAAACTAATCAAGATATTAATCAGAGTGCTATAATTGGAGACTATTTCGAAAAATTTTGTTCAGAAACTAATGGAATTCCTAATGAAAAAGGTGAAGTCTTTTTTAGTCTTTATCCAAATCCATTTAATAATCAACTAACCATCCAATCTTATGCCAACGAGGAACTCACATTTATTTTGTACGACAATCTCTCACGTAAAATCCTAAATGAGAGGTGCTACAACAATTTAACTATAAATACAGATTTCCTATCTAACGGAATTTATTATTATAAAATACAAAACTCCAATAAAAAATTAAAATCGGGAAAAGTCTTCAAAAATTAAATTTAGTGGAGAATACCGGTCGCCTTAATTTCTTTGTAACCATCTAATTGTTAGTTAATTAAGGACTAAATAAAAACACAGGTGAAACATTTGTAGATGGATTCCAAGTTGGTCCCCAGTGTTGAAAAGTTTGACTGTTTATATTAAATATCTAACGTCGAAAACCAACTCTAAGGATACCCCAATAAGTACCTAATAATTCTGGTCCAATTTCAGCACTAAATGTTAATCTATTGATTTTAAATTGTGGTCCAATAGTCGGAGGGAAAACCCTTAAACTAACTCCAGAGTATTTGTCGAATTTTCCATGAGCTAGGGTTAATTTTCCTTAAAAATCAGTAACAGTTGTTTCATATATTATCTAATTTTAGTAAATGTTATTCCATAAATTTTTAATTCATCTTTACTCATTAAACCTTCAGCATCATAACAAATCAATTCTCCATTCTCATCAATAACATAATACTCCTCTTTATTAATTCCCCAATACTTGTTACCATCTCTCTTTTTTTCATATATAGTCATTGTATTATCTTTAATCATTAAATAACATAAATTCTTGTCATTACTATTATAATATTCATAATACATTTCATTACTTATATTACCCATCTTCATCTCCATTTTCCATTCTCCAAGAAATTCATAATTACTTGTCAAACTATCATAATCCATTACACTCTCCTCATTTAAAACCCATACTTTTTCTTTTGGGACTATACTATTTACATAATCTTTCATTTTATCACTCCCACTTTCTGAGCTACATCCAATTAAAAAGCCATTAAACATTAAGACCACTATGATAATCGGCAGTATGTATTTTATTTTATTCATAGGGCAATTATAATATTTACTCATTAGTTTATTATTTTCGATATTAATTATGTTAAAGAAAAGCATCAATAAGTTAGTTGGTTTAAAGAAAGATGATTTTGATTTATTAGTTAAGTCAGGTCAGATTCAGCTTCAACCTGCTCGACTCATTCCCTCCCACAAAACAGGAGATGAGATGGCACTCACATCTATATTTATGACCACTCTAAGGCTTGTTAAAGAGTATAGAGATAATATCTTCAAAGCTATTAAGCTAAGTAGAGCAGGAAGGGTTTACTTCTATACAGAGGCTTGCTTTCCTGACATAAATAAATGTAGAATTGATGGTTTAGCAATTGTTGTAACTAAGGGAGTCATAGCTGATGCTGCTTTCTTTGAAATGAAGAATAAAAACAATCAGATTGATATCAATCAAATCCAATCTTACCTTGAAATATCTAAAAAGCTAAAGGTTAATAAATTGGTAACTATATCAAATGAGTTTACATCTGAGCCAAAGGTTTCACCAATAAAAATTAGAGTACCGAAGAACATATCGTTACTTCACTTTTCTTGGACATACTTAATAACAGTTGGTCAGCTTCTTCTATTCAAGAATGATACAAATATTGAGGATGAGGACCAAGTTGAGATTATGTCAGAAGCTCTTCATTACTTTGAAAATCCTGTATCGGGAATATCAGGGTACACTAAAATGAAACCCGGTTGGAAAGACCTATGTGAAGCTATAAGAGCTCAGAAACCAATTAAAGTATCTGATGATTATTTAGAGGATGCATTATTAAGTTGGTATGAAGAGGAAAAAGATATGGCTCTTCTTCTTAGTAGAAAATTAGGCGTTCTTGTCAAATCATCTACGAGAACACCTGCTTCAATCAAGAGTGATACAAAAAGAATAATTAAGGACCACAGAATTTCAGGTTTACTTTCAATTAAGAATGCTGTATCAGATATTAAGATATCGTCAGATTTTGAGAGAAGACTTGTTTCTATGAGCATCAAACTTACCCCACCATTGGATAAGGGTAATAAGGCAAAAATCACTTGGATTACAAAGCAATTAGAAAAGTGTAATAAGAAGTCACCTGAGGGGTTTGGTAAATTAATGAGTGAGATATGGATAGAAGCTGATATAAAGTTTGCAAAAGAGCACATCAAGGTCAAGCTTACAGATATTGAGTCATTAATTGAGCTAACCGATGGGAAGATTATTCAAGGATATAATGTAGCAATCAGAAGAAGTTTTGGTGCAAAGTTTGCAAGCACTAAAGGCTACATTCAAATGATTGAAGCAATGTTATTAGAGTACTATGAGCTAATTGTTCAGCATATGAGTACTTGGACTAAACCCGCCCCTAAAATTGTAAATGAATAAATGAGAAAATTATTCTTTAATCTAATTATTATTTGTAGTCTGAACACATTCGGACAAATTACTATTTCACCCGACAAGGATTACTATAACCAAGGGCGGAAATCGTTTCAAAAAAGAGAATGTTTAGACGCAATATCCTCACTAAATAAAGCTATTTTAATAAACCCAAATTATGCCGAAGCTTATCAGTTAAGAGCCTATGCAAAAAAACATCTAGGTGATTATTATGGGGCAAATTTAGACCTTGAAAAGTGTATTTATTATTGTTCTGATGAAGAAATTTTGAATAATGTTTATGCAACAAAAGCAAATAT
>CATAPZ010000294.1:0-2208 GCA_949486955.1 Cryomorphaceae bacterium
CGCTATTGCTGCTGTTGTGTTTGCGTCTGTTCAAATTAAAAGGAAGCAATACGGTCCGATTCTTCACGGCCATCATCCTCGCTACGCTCTTCATTAATTACTTCAATGAACTTCCAAGGCACAGCACCTTAAGGTACCTCGGCATCTTTGCCATCGGCACCCTCATAGCTGCATTCGAAACGCTGTATCCAGAGAAATTTCAAGAGTTCATCCAAAGCAATTGGCTCACAAATCTTTTCATTCTCGCTCTAGGAGTTTTTGTTGGCTGGGGCTGGGCTTCCGACGATTTTACCCACTCCAATGTATACATTCCTGCAGCCATTCTTTGGGGCATTTTGCTATTGGCATCCTTCCAAGAGGGGGTATGGCGTAGATTCTTATCCTTCCGTCCGTTCCGATTTATTGGCGCCATCAGCTATTCTCTTTACCTGTTTCACATTCCTGTTTTAATGTGGGTCAAATCTCTAGGTTTGAGCAACGCTATGGCGCTACCTGCCTTCTTGTCATTATCTATCGCCGTGGCAGCACTTTTGCATTTGTTGGTTGAACGTCCTGCACTTTCTTTGGTTAAGAAATAAGCACTGGACCCAACCCTAACGGACACCTACCAAATGGATACCACCCAACGAACCTCTGCATTGCGAGCAGCCATGGCAAATGGACAGACCTACGAACAGTACAGTTCCATGAACAAGGCAATGGCCAAAGAGGGTACAACTACAGGCCCACAAAAACCATCCTATGTGGAATACACCAAGCTGAGCGCAGCACGAATGCGTCGGTGGGAGAAAATCTACAAACCTGCGCAAAGCCTCCTCGATAACATTGCTGCAAGAACGAGTGAGAATGAACAATGGCTGGTCTTTAGCGAGACGTGGTGTGGCGATGCAGCACACAATTTGCCGTTTATTGCCACATGGGCGGAACATGCTGGGGTAGAACTGCGCATTATCCTTCGCGATGAAAACACAGCTCTCATGGACAAGTTTTTGACGAACGGCGGGCGCTCCATTCCAAAATTGGTCCGATTGAATGAAAACTTTGACGTCCTTGGAACCTGGGGTCCGCGTCCAACGCCATTGATGGAGGAATATGCCAAATGGAAGGCACAACCAGAATTTGACTATAAAAAGTGGACGCTGTTTGCTCAGGATGGGTACAACAAGGACAAGGGCGCTTCGCTTGAAGCAGATTTCACGGCACTTTTGGGGTAGGTCAATCTGAGACGTTAAACTCTATACTCATATTAAGTGCATTGGCGATAAGCGCGAAGTTAGAAAGGCGTATATCCTCGCCTTTTTCTATCCTGCTGATGTACGGTCGTTTCTTACCTATAGACTGTGCAAGATCTTCTTGGGTTAAACCCAATTGCTTGCGTCGGTATTTGATGACTTCAGCAAAATAATTTGAAAATGCTCTATGGTCGAATGCCTCTCGATCAGCGGTCCCAGTCGTTCCAAATTTGGCATCGATGATTTCATTAAGGTTGATTAGTTCGTTCATTTCCAACATATATTTTCATTAGTTCATTACCGCGGCTAACAGCCTTGCGGTAATCTTTCGTGCTCTTTTTTACGAATCCGTTCAAACAGATTACTTTTTTAGCCAGCGTAAAATTTTTGTGATCAATAGGGTAGAGTATAAATCTATATTCTTGACCAGCTTTTACTCGGAGTTCATAGAACTGAGTATTGATGAGCTTCTTTACGTAAGGCGCCCCAACAAATTGTATCCCAATGAGCACTGCAATGACCTCATAGAATTTGTTAAGGACCCGCTGTGGTTGTGCTTCAACAAAGGCATAGCACTCCGGTGTAATCTTAAACTCACGCTTCACAAATGTAACGAATTAATTACATTCCATGTTATTTTAAAGACACAGAATCCAATTAATCTGGCTCTATTGAGAAGTGAATTCCAAGAAATGTGAAGAAAGAAAACTTACGAAGGTTTACTTCAACCCATTCTCTTTGAAGTTGATGTACATCTGTTCAAAGTTCGAATACACCCCGGCGAGGAAAGTATCGGTCAGCGCCTCTTTCACTGCAGCTGGTGAAGGGTGGCTGTCTTTCATGAACTTGTAGGCTTGCTTCATTGGGCCCGCCTCAAATTCCACGACGTGCCAGCGCTCCATGGCGTAAATGGTAGTTTTGAATTGTTTCGTGCTCCAGCTCTCTACTATTCTCATAAGTCCACGTGCATTTTGAA
>CATAPZ010000295.1:0-1983 GCA_949486955.1 Cryomorphaceae bacterium
CAATGGTTGGAGATTCTTAAGTCGAAACCTCAGGAGGAGCTTGTTCTCTTAGGCGGACCTAGTGACAAAGAATTGGCTGAGGAAATTAAAGCCGTATTGCCCAAGTGTGAAGATGCCACCCAGACATCAGTGGCGCAGGCTATGGCGATTGTAGCTGAAGCGAAGTTGGTTATTAGTGGCGATACAGGATTTATGCACGCCGCAGCGCTAATGCACGTGCCACTAGTGAGCCTATGGGGTGCCACACATCCAATGCTGGGCTTTGGACCTTGGCCGCCACAAAAGAATCAGCGTGAGGTGATGACTAAAGGAAAGTCGCCATTGAGTAAGCACGGAAAGGTGCCTGTTTACGCATCGAATCCGATGCGAGAATTGGACACGGAAGAAGTAAAAACGGCTATTGCTGAGATTCTTCAGGGTAGAACAATGCCTTGAGCTCAGTCGCCTGCTCCGGTTCCATCTTACCCGCGATAATCAAAGCCAACTGACGGCGTCTCAATGCCGCAGCAAAGCGCTCCTTTTCAAGTTCAGTCTCAGGTTCAATCTTTGGAACATTAATAGGATTGCCCAATTGATCCACGGCTACAAAAGTGAAGATCCCCTCGTTCGCCTTGATGCGGGCACCGTTCGGACGCTGCTCCTCTAAAAACACATCGGCAATGACCTCCATAGACGAGGTAAAGGCGCGACTCACTTTAGCTTCAATGGTCACAATGGCGCCGTGTGGAATAGGATTTTTAAAGGCAACATTATTAATGGTAGAAGTCACTACTTGGCGCTTGCAGTGGCGGTGTGCTGAAATGGCACAACAGCGGTCCATCCAGCTCAACAACTGACCTCCAAAGAGGTTGTTCATCTGATTGGTGTCGTTCGGCATGACAATCTGCGTCATTACCGTAAGGCTGTCCTTAGGATTCTTGATCGTACTCATAAGATGTTGCTAATTGTGGACAAAGGTAGTCCAACTTCCGCTTAGTAGGCGTAGATCCAGGCGCCAGAATTCACTGTTGCCTTCAGTTTCGACACTGCTTGCACAGCCTCGGCTCTGTTTTGATAGTGGCCAATTCCGACTTTTCTCAGCGATCCTGGGATTAAATTTACCTCTAATCCTTGCGCGGCCAATTCTGCTGCATAGTTATCGGCGTTGCTCTTTTCACGGAACGAACCAACAATCACGCTGTACCCCTTGCTATGTACTTGTGAAACCACCTCTACAGCAACAGGTGCTGGAGTCTCTGGAGCTTCTTCAACAACCGCTTGCTTTGGTGTAACTTTGGGTAATTCGGCTGCGGGTTCAATCGTTGGAAGGGCCTCAATTTCTAGGGTATCTTCCGCAGTAAACCATCCGGCCACCTGGGTTGCAACAGAGCTTTGCATGACACCTAAACCGAAGAGGGCAGCAACTGCTGCAGCGGCTCCAGTGCGTTGCCATGCTTTCAATGTGCTCTGCTTGTTTTCAGAGGCAATCTTAAGCGAAGCCACGACTTTAGACTGAAGGGCGCTTGGTTCTTCTAGTTTGTGAATCATCACGGGAACAAAACCAAAGCTCTGTGCATCAAAAGTTCCAGGTTCCGGTTGGAACCTGTTTTGAGAAGGGAATGATCCCAATCCAGGCAACATGAGAACGTTACCTTCATCCAACTCGTTTTGCCATCCCTTGATCTTGCGAACGATCCATTGCTCCGCAACTTCCATAGAAGCGCCAAGCGACTTCATGACTTCAGGCAGAAGGGTGTCTCTTTCTGTAGACGGATTAGGACTAAACTGGAGGTATTTTCCAGCAGGGAATGCTGTGTTGGTGATGTGATTCCATCGAACGCTTTGCTCCTTCAAATAGAAGGTGCCCCAGCCCGATAAATGTACTTTGCCAGTGCTGCGTAAGCGGTTAATTATGATGGTTTCCATTCTCATGTATTACAAAAATGCAGAATCTGTGAATAAGTATATTTTATCACTTGGGGTCTTCGGACTAATTTTTACGGA
>CATAPZ010000296.1:0-4935 GCA_949486955.1 Cryomorphaceae bacterium
CCGGCTGAGATACAATTGGCCTTAGAATCTGGCGCTAGGCCAATTCATCTGGGCTTGAGCCGTCTTCGTACCGAAACTGCTGGCCTTGTTGCCGTGTCGACGGTGTATCAGGAGTTGGGATAACTTCTTCAAAGCGCAACGTTCGCTCGTAGGGGTGCTTCCAATCGTCCCAAGGAACTTCCTCCTCTAGAATTGGCTTCTGGTCTTTAAGGGATTCAATAGGTTCAATCTTACGGAACCAGATTGCGATCAAAAATCCTACTACTGCCCCACTCAAATGCCCTTCATAACTAATGGACGGATCGTGTGGCAATACTCCCCAAACAAAGCTCCCGTATAAGAATACCATAAGCATACTCTGTGCAAGCAGGCGCAGGTGTAATCGTAGTACACCACTAAAGAATACAAATGCTACCAATGCATACAGCCAAGCACTCGCGCCAATGTGAACATTTGGTCGGCCAATGAACCATAAAATAATACCAGGTGCGAGCAAACTTAAGACCCACACCTTATCGAATACCTTTGGGAAACTATAACGAATCAAGGCGCCAACAAAGAACAGACTAATAGTATTGCTCGTAATGTGATTCAAATCTCCATGTAACCAGGGGAAAGTGAGAGGTCCGTACCAATTACTTAAGTCGCCGGGAATGAGCCCATAAGCGCTGAGTGAGTTGCCAGAAGCATGCTCAAAAGCAAAGATGAGCCATCCCGTAATTACCCATAAACCAGGCCACAAGAACAGGCCTTTGTGAATTCCATATTTACTCCATTCCGACATAGCAAAAAGATAGTTACTTTCGAGTTATGAAACCGCTTGCAGAACAGCTTCGACCACAGACATTGGACCAATATTTAGGCCAAGAGCACCTCGTAGGTCAAAATGGCGCATTGCGCCGAAGTTTAGACATCGGCAGATTACCCTCCATCGTCCTCTGGGGACCCCCAGGAGTTGGGAAGACAACGCTTGCTTTGCTCTTAGCAAAAGAACTAGAAGCGCCTTTGTATCAACTAAGTGCTGTAAGTGCTGGTGTCAAAGATGTGCGTGAAGTGCTTGCAACAGCGGAAAAAAAGAGCCTTTTTGACAGCAAGCGTCCTATCCTCTTTATTGATGAGATTCATCGTTTTAACAAAGGCCAACAAGATAGTCTGCTCCACGCTGTTGAAAGAGGTTGGATCACTCTTATTGGTGCAACAACAGAAAACCCGTCTTTTGAAATAAATGCGGCACTGCTTTCTAGGATGCAGGTGTACGTATTGAATTCGCATTCTAAGGAGGATCTTACCAAGATGATAGATCTGGCGAATGCAACTGATTTTGCCACACAGAAAGACCTTAGTATTACAGCTCACGACTTCTTAATTCGCCAAAGTATGGGTGATGCAAGGAAGCTCTACAATCTAGTTGAGCTCTGTTTTCAGCAAGGAAAATCGGGCATCCCTATTGACGAAGAATTCGCTCAAAATGTCTTGAGTAATGCACAAATTCGTTATGACAAGGGCGGTGATGAGCATTATAATGTCATTTCAGCATTCATCAAATCTATTAGAGGCTCCGACCCACAAGCTGCAGTGTACTACCTCGCTCGAATGATAGAAGGCGGTGAAGATGTGAAGTTTATTGCGCGCAGATTAATCATTTCCGCCGCAGAGGATATTGGCCTAGCCAATCCAAACGCATTAATGCTCGCCAATGAAACCTTTAGTGCTGTAGAGCGCGTAGGTTGGCCTGAGAGTAGGATCATCTTGAGCCAGTGCACCATCTATTTGGCTACTTCGCCAAAATCGAATAGTGCATACGCCGCCATTGGGAAGGCACAAAAATTGGTTCAACAAACGGGGAATCTAGAAGTGCCTGACCACCTCAAAAATGCCTCAAGTACGCTCGCAAAGGATCTGGGTCACGGTAAGGGATATTTATATCCTCACGACTACCAGGGAGGCTTCGTGCCTCAAGAATACTTGCCAAAAGACATTCAAGGAAGTGTATTGTGGTCGCCGGCTGCCAACCCTAAGGAACAGCAGATCAGCGCACAGCAAAAAGCCATGTGGAAGGATAAATACGAAGGCTAGCGCAATTGAACCTCAGTACGTCTGTTCAGTGCTCTCCCCTCCTCTGTATCGTTAGTGGCTACCGGTTTATCCATTCCTTCACCTTGGGCATTTATTCTGCCTGATTCTATTCCGCTATCAATCAACCATTCTAGTACAGCGGTCGCACGGTCTTCACTGAGTTTTTGATTGTAGCTCCTTCCACCTTGATTATCTGTGTGACCAACAATAGTCGCATTAAGACTAGGATTATCTATTAGAAGTTTCTTCAATAGTCTCAATTCTTGCTCACCGGCCGCAAGCAATTCGCTCTTATCAGTATCAAACAAAAGGTTTCTTAACACAAATGAATCTGCTGATTTCAGCGGAGTTAGAGGCAATTCATAAATCGTAGTAGCATCCATCAAGTCATCTTTAGAGACTACTGCTGAATATGGTAAGAACCCTTTTTTATAAGCACTTATGCGTAAATCATTTGCCCCGTCGTGCATGGCCCTTACTAAGCCAGTGTTTTTTGAACTTGTTCCCGCATAAACCTCTTTTTCATCTAAACTTTTAATTTTCACATTGGCTAGACCTAATGGAGTTTGAGTGACGGAATGTACCACCACAAAATCCTTAAAGAGTCGCTGCTCAGGTTTCATTTTTTCAGGGAGGACGAATTCATACAAGTCCATCTCAGCCATGGCATCCAGATTAGGAATAATATCCTTCCCTCTATTGGAACTGAGGTAACCATGAGTACCAGCTGCATTAACCACTAAAGAGAATTCATCTCCAAAACTATTCAACGGAAAACCTAAGTTTTCTGGTGCTGACCAAGTAGAATCCGAAAGTCTTTTGACCATAAAGAAATCGGACCCGCCAATCGAAGGACTACGTTCTGAGACAAAGTACAGTGTTGTTCCGTCAAAGTGTATAAATGGACTGCGCTCACGACCCGATGAATTCACCTCAGAAGGGAGCTTCTCTACCGTAGACCAATTCCCTTCATCATCCTTGTAAGCTACCATAATGTCTAGGTCATCTGATTGATTGTTAGAGCCTCGAACAAAATAAAGGGTTGTGCCATCCGGTCCCAAGGTTGGCTGGCTCTCCCAACGTTTAGTATTTATTTTCCCTGGGAGTAATTCCGGGAACCCCCAACCTTTCACTGGGTCAAAATAGCTGTAGTACAAATCACATTTCCCTACACCGTCTGGTCTGTTACAGGCCGTGAATACCATGTACTCTCCATCCGCACTTATGCTTGAAGCACCTTCGTTCACACGAGTGTTTACGCGCCCTAAAACAGGTTTCGACCTACTCTCCCAGCCTGCACCTAAGCGCTCGGCAACGAATAGGTTTTCGTCCGTCGGTGCACCGTTTTGCACCATGCGTGCGGTAAACAACAACTTCCTATCGTCTCCTGTAGGTGAAGGAGCATACTCCATTTTTTCATCGCTAAAAACAAGCTTTACCACTTCTAAAGGGGCACCTAATGCCATGTATTCTTCATACTTCCTTTTGGTGAATTTCAGGTTTTCTAGTGCCAATTCTGAAGCCCGAAATCGTTCCTTCGACATCCGAGCATTCTTCATGTATAGTTGGTAAGAATCAATGGCTAGATCAAATTCGCCAGCATACTTGTAAACAATACTCTTCTTCAAATGGATGCTAGAAAGCTCTTGAATTTGGAGCGCTTTATCATAGTACTCTATTGCCTGGAAAATATCACCTTCTTTAAACCGGCGATCACCAGCAAAAATCAAAGGTTGGTAATAGGTATTACCGCCTTTCTTGATGGCTTTTTCTAAATGTACCCAACCCTTATCTGCATCATTTTGCTTAAAAGCCTCTTTAGCTTTTTGAAATTGCGCGATGGCCGATTTGCTTTGTCCACTTGTGGAAAAGCTCATCATAATAACTAAGAGAAATAGGTATAGGAATCGGCCCATTAAAAGTATTTTTGTTCTTCTACGAAGATATCTCATACCCATTGAAAACGACGAGAATTGTATTAACTGGTGCACCCGCAACAGGAAAAACCACTGTAAGTCAAGCATTAGAAGAGCTCGGGCACCAAGTTTTTCATGAGCAGGCACGTGAAATTATCAGCGACAGCTTGGAAAAAGGCAGTGATATACTTCCTTGGAAAGACCTAATGGGCTTCACCGATGTGGTCTGGAACTTGAGGAATGAGCAATACGATAACGCTGTGTTGGGAACTAAAAGTTTTTACGACCGTACTGTTCTCGATTCGTATGCCTACCTTTTAAAAGGCAATGTTGCACCATTGGATCGTTGGGTTAAGGACATGAATGAACGTCGCTTTGACAAGGTCTTCTTGCTGCCAGTATGGCCCGAAATACACGCATTGGATAGCGAACGTATGGAAACGCTCGAAGACTGTATGGAGGTAGAGAAGTTTATTGTAGATGCTTACGAAGAATTAGGCTATGAACTCGTAGTAGTACCCAAAATCCCTGTAAAAGAGCGCGTTGCCTTCATTTTAGATAGGCTATGATAGAAAAAGCAAGGGCGGTATTAAAAAAGTATTGGGGCTACGATGATTTCCGAGGATTACAAGGAGAAATCATTACCTCGATACTGACTGGAAATGATACCATTGGACTCTTGCCCACGGGAGGTGGTAAATCTATCTGTTACCAAATACCTGGAATCATCTACCCAGGAACTACCGTCGTAATATCTCCCCTTGTTGCATTGATGGATGACCAACACAATGGATTAGTCCATCGAGGAATTAAAAGCTACCACTTCAAAGGCTCTTATTCGATCCGAAAACTCGATGAAGCATTCAGAAACCTCAGGTATGGAAAATACAAGTTCGCCTTCCTTGCTCCTGAAAGATTATCGAATCCACTGTTTCTCGAATAC
>CATAPZ010000297.1:0-2931 GCA_949486955.1 Cryomorphaceae bacterium
GAACCACTTTAAACTGTTCCGGTGAAGGGTAGAGGTTGCCGTCGTTTTTGCTGCGATCGCGCAGTTGGTCTTCCACCCATTTTTCCAATTGCGGATAAAAGGCATTCAAATGACCGTAAACCGTAGTATAACCTTCGGGATGCCGCAGATAAAGTGCGTTTCCATAGCCGTACGGGCTCACGGCGACGCGGCTGACATAGCCATCAGCCACAGCACTTATTTTAAGACCGCTGCGGCCTCGTGTTTTGATATCTATGCCTCCGTGGAAGTGATTTCCGCGCAATTCTGCGAAAGTGCCGCTTAGCACCAAAGGGATGTCCAAAGGTGGGCTAGGCTTGAAATTCTGTGCCGAGGTAATGTTAAGGGTTAACAAAAAACCGATGAAAGGGAAAATTTTCTGCATCAAGCAAATGTACAAATGGTATCTTTGAAGGAAACTGATACCTATGTCATCTGATTTAAGTTCTCAACGAGAGAGGGTTCTATCGAAGGCTGCGAAAGTAGTTGAGGTGAATTCTGCTTTGAAAATGAGAATCAGTGAATTAGAAGATCAAATAGCTCATTTGCAGGAAGTCTTATCGGCTTTGCAAGTAGAGCATGCAGATTTTCAGGAGCAGTTGCAACAACGCAATCTTGCGATGACTGTCCAAAGTGGTTCGCCCGCACGGGATACATACAGCGAGGAGAAAATTGCGGAGTTGATACGGGAAATTGACCGTTGCATGAAATTGTTAAGTGCCTAATCTCGTGAGCGAGACACTAAAGATAAAAGTGACCATAGCCGGAAGGACCTATCCTTTGACCATCAAGAGGGAAGAGGAAGAACAGATTCGGACGGCCGTGAAAACCATAAATGATGCCGTAGCACGCTTTGAAGAGCGCTATGCGGTGCAGGACAAGCAAGACGTACTTAGTATGTGTGCCCTGCAGTTGGCATCGCGTGCGGAATTGGCCACACAACAATCTCATGACGTTCAGTCTCAGGCAGGCAAAGCGCTTGCCGATGTAGAAGCTGCATTAGATGCGGCCCTACAAGACGGATAAAAGTTTCCCATACTTGCTGTTTTTTGTGTCAAACTCAACGAGCACGTTGTTATGACTCTAGCTCGATGCGTTACGAGCAGGCCGCACCTCTTTGAGGGAGTTCGCTCCAGTGGAAGGTCAAGGCGCAACGGTAGAGACAGATCCTGATTAAAAGGAGTTTAGACAACAGCCGCAGCAGGTATGGGTTTTTAAGAATTGTAAACCATTTATGATATGGTAATGACTATTGTAGCTGCAGTGATTGGACTCGTCCTCGGAATAGGGGTAGGGTACACATTGTGGCAGAGTGCCATGAAGAAAAAAGGCGCTCTTATGATCGCGGAGGCAAAGAAAGAAGCCGAGCAGATCAAGAAAGACCGCATCCTTGAAGCCAAAGAGAAATTCTTGAACCTTAAGGAGGAGCACGAAAGAGCTGTAAACAAGCGCGACCAACAGTTGGCGCAGCGTCAGGGCTCTTTCCGTGAGAAAGACGAAAGATTGAAGAAGAGCATCCAAGACTTTAAGCGCGAGCAGAGAGATTTGGAGCGTGCGAAGGAGACTGTTGCTAAGAAGCGAGAATCATTGGATGCCAAATCCAAGGAACTCGACAAGCTCAAGAACAAGCAGATTGCAGAGCTTGAGGCAATGACTGGAATGACTGAAGAAGAAGCGAAAGAGCAGATGATTCAGGCGTTGAAAGACAAGGCGAAGCTCGACGCACAGGCGCACATTCAGAACACGATGGAGGAAGCCAACCTCACCGCGTCGCAAGAGGCGAAGAAGATCGTGATCCAGAGCATTCAGCGCGTCGCTACGGAGAGTGCTATCGAGAATGCCGTGAGTGTCTTCAACATTGAGAACGACGACATCAAGGGTAAGATCATTGGCCGCGAGGGTAGAAACATCCGCGCCATTGAAGCAGCTACTGGTGTTGAGATTATTGTAGACGATACCCCTGAGGCGATCCTCTTGAGCTGTTTCGACCCTGTACGCCGCGAGATTGCGCGTTTGTCCATGCACAAGCTGGTAAGCGACGGTCGTATCCACCCTGCACGTGTGGAGGAAGTGGTAGCGAAAACACGCAAGCAGATCGAAGAAGAGATTGTACAGACGGGTAAGCGTACGGCTATTGACCTTGGTATCCACGGTCTTCACCCAGAACTGATCAAGACGGTTGGGCGTATGAAGTACAGAAGTTCGTACGGACAGAATTTGTTGCAGCACTCTCGTGAGGTGGCCAATTTGTGTGCGATCATGGCTTCCGAGCTTGGATTGAACCCAAAACTTGCTAAACGCGCAGGCCTCTTGCACGATATCGGTAAGGTACCGCACGAAGAGACTGATCTACCGCACGCCATCCTAGGTATGCAGTGGGCAGAGAAATACGGCGAGAAGCCAGATGTATGTAATGCGATCGGTGCGCACCACGACGAGGTTGAGATGACTTCGATGATCTCTCCAATCGTTCAGGTATGTGATGCCATCTCTGGTGCACGCCCAGGCGCACGCCGCATGGTGGCAGACAGCTACATCCAGCGTCTGAAGGACCTAGAGAACCTAGCCTACGACTTTGACGGTGTAACCAAAGCCTACGCGATCCAAGCAGGTCGTGAACTACGCGTTATGGTAGAAAGTGAGAAGGTAACCGATGCTATGGCAGCACAGATCTCTTACGACATCAGCCAGAAGATCCAAACGGAAATGACTTACCCGGGCCAAGTGCGCGTAACAGTCATCCGCGAACTCCGCTCGGTCAACGTAGCGAAGTAAGTTTGTTTTTGTTTCAATAATGAAACAAATAATATAAAATTCATCATTTTAGAGGTGTTGAAATCCCTGTTTCGGTTCGATTCAGGGATTTTTTATTTTCCGAGGGCTACTGAAACTATGGACATTGCAGTATTCAAA
>CATAPZ010000298.1:0-4134 GCA_949486955.1 Cryomorphaceae bacterium
TCGTGCACAGGGGCAGTAGTTTGAGGAGTAGGAGCAGGAGCAGGGGGTGGTGCTTGTTGTGCTGGAGCCTCTTTCGCAGCTGGCAGGGGTGCAGATTCGACTGGCGCAGGGGTTATTTCCTTGGCGGGTAGAACAGGCGCTTCACCGCGTTTTGGAAGGGCATCCGGTAAGTACTGATCCGTGCCCTTAGCTTTAGGCGTTACGCTGGGTTGCGACTTTTTTTTTTCTTGCGAGATGAACTCGACGAGTTTGAGCAGACCCAATTCTACTAAAATTCTTGGCTGGCTCGATGCCTTGTACTGACCGTCTAACTCATTGAAGACTTTCAATCCGTGCAACAAGAATCGTGTTGAGGTTGCTGCGCTTTGTTCGAGGTAGCGCTGTTTGATCGCTGGACCAACTTCAAGAAGTTCCACCGTTCTAGGCTCTCTAGCGACCAAGAGATCTCTAAAGTGCTTGGCCATTCCTACGACAAACTCGTGGCCGTTGAACCCTTTCTCTAGGACTTCATTGTACAAGAGGAGTAAATCAGGATAGTTTACTCCGGCGGCAAGGTCGATCGAGCGGAAGAAGTAGTTGTAATCAAGGATATCCAACACTTCTACTACTTGATTGTAGGTGAGCTCGCTTCCAGAGAAGCTGACCATGCGGTCGAACAAACTCAAGGCGTCCCGAAGAGCGCCATCGGCTTTTTCTGCGATCATGTGCAGGGCTTCCGGCTCTGCTTTTACACCTTCTTTTTCGGCTACAAATGCGAGGTGTCCTGCAATATCATCCACCGTGATGCGCTTGAAGTCAAAAATCTGACAACGCGACAAGATGGTTGGTATGATCTTGTGCTTCTCTGTAGTCGCTAGAATGAAGATGGCGTGCGCTGGCGGTTCTTCCAGTGTCTTCAAAAAGGCGTTGAAGGCCTGCTGAGAGAGCATGTGCACCTCATCAATAATATAGACCTTAAATTTTCCGGTTTGTGGAGCGAATCGAACTTGATCAATCAAACGACGGATATCATCCACAGAATTGTTTGATGCGGCATCCAATTCAAAGATGTTTAATGCCAATTCTTCTTCGGTCAAATTCGCATCGCCATTGATGACTTTCGCAAGAATACGGGCACATGTCGTTTTTCCAACGCCACGTGGACCGCAGAATAGTAGGGCCTGCGCCAAATGATCACTGGCCACACTTTTAAGCAGTGTGTCGGTGATGTGACCCTGTCCAACCACCGACTCAAAGGCCTGAGGTCTGTATTTTCTTGCTGATACAATGAATTGCTCCATACCACAAATATAAGCGACCTTTGCACCTATAAAATGTCCGCGGAAAAAAAGGCTGCAAACACGTTGCTAACATTAGTTGGAACAAAAGGAAAAGTCTCGTACATTTGCACTCCTTAAATTTTAAGTTCAATTAATTATGAATCAGTACGAAACCGTTTTCATTTTGAATCCCGTTTTATCTGAAGATCAGGTAAAGGAAGCGGTAGATAAGTACGTGTCATTCTTGAAAGAGAGAGGCGCGAGCATTATCAACAAAGAAAATTGGGGCCTCAAGAAGATGGCTTACCCAATCCAAAAGAAAAAAAGTGGCTTTTACCACTTTGTAGAATACACAGCTCCTGGTGAGGCGATTGCTCCGCTAGAAGTTGAGTTTAAGCGTGACGAGCGTATTATGCGCTTTTTGACTGTTAGAATGGATAAATACGGTATCGAATACGCTGCAAAGCGTCGTGCCAGAGTTAACGCTTAAAAGAAGAAATTATGGCAACTAGAGGAAATAGAGGCACGAGAGGAAAAGGTGATGTTCGTTACCTACAGCCTATCAACGTAGAAAGCGGCAACCAACAGAAGTACTGTCGTTTTAAGAAAGCCGGTATCAAATACATCGACTACAAGGATCCAGATTACTTGTTGCGTTTTGTAAACCCACAAGGTAAAATCTTACCACGTCGTTTGACCGGTACTTCATTGAAATACCAAAGAAAATTATCTACAGCTATCAAGCGTGCTCGTCACATTGCATTGATGCCTTACGTAGCTGATAACCTTAAATAATTCAGTACCATGGAAATCATTCTAAAGAAAGACGTAGAAAACTTAGGTTTTGCTGATGACGTGGTAACTGTAAAAGACGGTTACGGTCGTAACTTCTTAATCCCACAAGGATTAGGAGTTTTGGCAACAGAGAGCGCGAAGAAAGTATTGGCTGAGAACTTGCGTCAACGTGCGCACAAAGAAGCTCAAGCTATCTCTGATGCAAAAGCAACTGCTGAAAAATTGGCTGGTGTTGAGTTGAAGATGACTGCTAAAGTAGGTACGGGTAACAAGCTCTTCGGTGCGGTTACTAACCAAAACGTAGCAGACGAACTAGCGAAGGCTGGTGTTACCCTTGAGAAGAAATTCATCCAAATCGTTGGTGGTTCTATCAAGGCACTTGGTCACTACACTGCTGCAGTGCGTTTGCACCGTGAAGTTGTAGTAAACTTTGAATTTGACGTTGTAGCGGAAGCTTAAACGACAATCCTATATCGCGAATGCGTGAAGCCGTCCCTCGGGACGGCTTTTTTTATACTTTAACCACCATGAAAAAGAAGACGAAAGCCGTCGACAAGAAGGTCATACCGTACCTAAGTGCGGGAATGATGATAGGTCTCCTTATTGGTTCACTTACAGACAACATAGGATTGTGGCTGTCTCTTGGTTTAGCAATAGGGGCGAGCGTAGGATACGCTCAAGTAGAAAAGAAATAACCTACTCGTAGCGCAGCGCCTCCACGGGATCGAGGTCTGCGGCCTTTGTTGCCGGATACCATCCTGCTGCAACACCGACCAAAACAGATATTATAAAGGCCACAATGATCCAGAGCCAAGGAATAAAGAAGAACCCACCAATCTGGTTCGCTACGACATTTCCTATGATAATCCCGAACACAATACCTGCCCAGCCACCGATCTGCGTAATCATAACGGCCTCGGAAAGGAACTGAGAACTAATGGCCCTCTTGGTTGCGCCAATGGCCTTACGAGTACCGATCTCTCTGGTACGCTCGGTAACACTTACAAGCATAATGTTCATCAAGGCAATGGACGCACCCAGCAGAGTAATAGAGCCAATAATAAAGGCACCGGTGGTCACCATGTTTAAATTGTCAATTAAACTCTTCGCGACGCTATCACTACGTGTGATGCTAAAGTTGTCGCGTTCTTTTGGGACCAATTTTCTAACGCTACGCATCAAAGCCATACATTGTCCCTGCACGGCGTCTAGGGTTTCAGCACTCGGTGCATTGACACTCAAGGTGTAGTTTGGCGAACCGCCTGAGAAATTTGCACGTGCATAGTTTAATGTAACCCAAGCACCGCGGTCTCCAGAGAACAGACCTGACGATCCTTTTTCAGCAAGGCTACCGATGACCAAATACGGTTTCCCTTGAATGCGAATGGTATTACCTGCTGCCGGATTGTCCCCAAACAAATCCTGCTTTGTTTCACTGCCTAATATGGTGTAGTTGCGTCCAGAATACACATCGTCCAAGGTGAAATTTCTCCCTTCTGCAAGGTCGAACCCACCGGTGTACATGTAATTTTCGTCCGTTGCTGTAATCAAAGTATTTGGGTTGGTGCTCACATTCTGGTAGGAAAGCTTGGCAGTCCCCGATGCGATATAGGTCAGGGATGTTTTTGCCCCAGGATAATCCATACGCTCTTTAAAGCGCAACGCTTCGCGGTAGGTAATTTGAGGGTTTTGTCGGTAATCGGCATTTCCCACAAAAAATCCGCCCTGTGAATTTCTAATAGTCAATGTATTGGCTCCCAATGAGGTAAAGTTGCTCTCTAGGCTCTGTTTCAGTGCATCAGTAGCACTTAAAATACCGACCAGAGCCATGATGCCGAAAGAGATAATAAGCGACGTCAAGATGGTCCGTAGCGGGGAAGCTTTGATTGCTGACCAAGCCAGGGAAGTGGTTTCTTTGAAATTCTTTAGTCGCATAGGGGTGGTGCTTAGGGCGTAAGCCAAATTTAGCAATTACTTTTACGCTGTGGCAGTGAATCCGAAACATACACTTGGTTTTTTGGCAGGCGGGTACAGAAATGTGGCTGCACTCAAGGGGATTGAACTGCCCAGTCTTAACGAA
>CATAPZ010000299.1:0-5983 GCA_949486955.1 Cryomorphaceae bacterium
CGGTGCACGGCTTTTTCTTTGTGAGCTATACTGGATTCGAACCAGTGACCTCTGCCCTGTCAAGGCAGCGCTCTGAACCAACTGAGCTAATAGCCCTTAACCTCCCTTACAAAGGTACACAACGAGACACTTAATTATAACTTTATGTAAATAACTGTAAATGATAGTGCTAGGTTAGAAATTATATCCCACCTTCGCACTTTAATTATTATTATGAATCAAGGAACAGTAAAGTTCTTTAATACAGACAAAGGATTTGGCTTTATTAAAGACGACAATTCAAACACAGAGTACTTTGTACACGTAACAGGTCTCGTTGATCAAATTAACGAAGGAGACGCAGTCGAGTTTGAATTGCAAGAAGGAAAGAAAGGATTAAACGCTGTGAACGTAAAACAAGCGTAAGTTATATCTCAAGATTTCAATTAAGGCCTTCCTAACGGGAGGCCTTTTTTATTGCTAGCTTTGACTATTATGAAAGGAACCGTAAAGTTTTACAACATCGATAAGGGCTTTGGCTTCATCAAAGAACAAGGTGCCGACAATGAATACCACGTACACATCAGTGGTCTCAAGCACCAGATCACCGCTGGAGATACCGTAACCTTCGACTTGCAAGAAGGAGAGAAAGGCAAGAGCGCCGTGAATGTGATGTTGGAATTATAAAAAAAACCCGCGCCATAGGCGCGGGTTTTAGAAGCCCCGAAGGGAATCAAACCCTTATCTCAGGTACCGGAAACCTGCATTCTATTCGTTGAACTACGGAGCCTGAATATTATCCAATTACTGAACCGCTCGCTGCGCCGCCCTCTGGGCTCATCAGGCGCAATTTACCGTCTGCATCTTCGGCCATCAGCAGCATGCCTTGGCTTTCTACCCCGCGAATCTTGCGCGGAGGCAGGTTCATTAATACAGTCACTTGCTTACCCACCATTTCCTCCGGCGAGAAGTGCTCAGCAATACCACTAACAATAGTGCGCTTGTCTAAACCTGTATCTACCAAGAACTTGAGCAGTCGGTCTGCCTTTGGTACGCGTTCTGCTTCAAGGATGGTTCCTACGCGAAGGTCCATTCCCATGAATTGATCAAAACTGATATCTTCTTTCTGTGGTGCGTGTATGCTCTCTTCCACTATTTCTTCTTTTTGAACTAAGGTTGCTTCAAGTTTTGCGCGTTGCGCTTCTACCTGGCTGTCTTCAATTTTAGCAAATAACAATTCCGCTTTACCGAGCTGTGTGCCTGCGGCTACGATGGTTTCGTTGTTGGTCGCTTCCCATTCTGATAAGGTGTCCATCGCCAACATGCTGCGAAGCTTGGCCGCTGTTCTTGGAAGGAACGGTTCAAAGACAATGCTCAATACTGCCGTGATTTGTGTAGCGACATACAGTACCGCTCCGGCACGGGCTGGGTCTTGTTTGTACACTTTCCAGGGTTCTTGCTCCTGGAGGTATTTATTTCCAAGGCGGGCTAGACTCATGGCCTCACCGATCGCCTCACGGAATTTGAAATCTTCCAAGTTTTTGGCAATGCGACGTCCGTACTGCGTCATTGTCGCTAATGCTTCGCGGTCTGCATCAGCCAACGTACCCGGCTCTTGTACTACACCGTCGTAGTATTTGTGTGTAAGGACCATCACGCGGTTTACGAAGTTTCCAAAGCCCGCTACAAGCTCACTGTTGTTGCGCTGCTGGAAGTCCGCCCAAGTGAAGTCGTTGTCCTTGGTTTCAGGCATTGTAGCAGTGAGCACGTAGCGAAGTACGTCCTGCTGACCTGGGAAATCTTGTAGGTATTCGTGCAACCATACCGCCCAGTTTTTCGAAGTACTCAACTTACGGCCCTCAAGGTTGAGGAATTCGTTCGCCGGCACCTGCTTTGGCAATGCATAGTCTCCGTGCTGCTGTAGCATGGCTGGGAAGATGATACAATGGAATACGATGTTGTCTTTTCCAATGAAGTGCACGATCTCCGCATCATCGCCTTTCCAGTACTGCTCCCAATCGTTAGGTAGAAGTTCTTGAGTGGCACTAATGTATCCGATGGGTGCATCGAACCATACGTACATAACCTTACCCTCGGCACCTTCAATAGGCACAGGGACACCCCAATTCAAATCGCGAGTCATTGCACGCGGCTGCAGTCCATCGCCCGCATTTAACCAGCTCATGCACTGACCAATGACGTTGGGCTTCCAATTTTCGCGGCTCTCTAAAAACGTGCGTAGTTCGTCGCTTAGTTTGTCGAGCGGCAAGAACCAATTCGTCGTATTACGCAACTCCGGTTTAGCACCACTTAGGGCACTCTTAGGGTTGATAAGTTCTGTAGGCGACAACGAGGTACCACATTTCTCACATTGATCGCCGTAGGCTTCTTCATCGCTACATTTAGGACAGGTCCCTGTGATGTAGCGGTCGGCCAAGAATTGGCCCGCCTCAGGATCAAAATACTGCTGCGTTTCCTTCGCTTCAAGCGCACCCTTCTCGTAGAGGTTCATGAAGAACTCTTTGGCATTCTTATGATGCTGTTCGCTCGAAGTGCGGCTGTAATGGTCAAAGCTAATCCCAAACTCTTCAAAGGCACCCCCCATCATTGCGTGGTAACGATCCACCACCTCTTGCGGGGTGATGCCCTCGTTTTTCGCTTTGATAGTAATAGGCACACCGTGCTCGTCAGAGCCACAAACGAACTTCACATCCCGACCCCGCATTCGCATGTAGCGCACGTAAATGTCCGACGGCAAATAGCAGCCGGCCAAGTGACCAATGTGGATGGGACCGTTGGCATACGGCAAAGCTGCCGTAACCATGATTTTTTTGTTCGTACTCATGTGGACTAATGACCTTATTAATGGTATCGCGAAGATAGGAAGGTTTTATGTGCTATTTTTCCGCTATGAAACAAAGAATTCCCGCTTTATTAAAGCCCGGCGATTTGATCGGATTGAGTGCCACAGCAAGGTTTGCTACTAGGGAAATGATTTTAACGGCCAAGGCCTACATCGAAGCCGCGGGCTTCAACGTCTTTTATTCTGAAGACATTTTACTGCAGGACGGACAGGTAGCCGGTACGAAAGAGGCTCGAATTCGCACGACCAATGCGCTCATTCACAACGAAGAGGTCAAGGCCATTTGGAACATTCGAGGCGGATATGGAAGTGCGGAAATTGTAGACGATATTGATTGGGACGCCCTGCAAGCACAGCCCAAGTGGCTCATTGGTTTTTCAGACTTTACCACCTTTTTATCGCATGCTTGTCAAAAGGGCATACCTAGTGTTCATGCTGCCATGCCAGTAAGCTTTGAAAAAACGAATAAGGAAGACCTCGAGGCCACTTTTGATGTCCTCCAAAACGGACCAAAACTGTTGCCCCTAACCTCCATGATAACCCCTTGCAGCGGTAAAGTCATTGGTGGAAATTTGAGCGTCATCTACTCCATCTATGGCACGCCTTCCCTACCCACATTACGGGGTACAGTGCTGCTACTTGAGGATTTAGACGAATACCATTACCACCTCGACCGAATGCTCCTGGCCTTGGAACGAAAAGGTGCTTTTAATGGAGTAACCGCTGTCCTCTTAGGCCAATTCTCTGACATCCATGACCACGACACCCCTTGGGGAGACGCTGTAGAACAGACCTTGGTCAAATACTTTGAAGCCGCAGGAATTCCGGTACTTCAAAACATGCCTTTCGGACATACTTCAAGACAGTTTCCGATTATAATTGGTAGCCATGCTGAAATTTCTCAAGACGAAATCGTCTTCACGCTCTAAGTTGCTGATAACTTAAAGTTTTCCACCATTCTTGCCAGCAGGCACCATATACAGCAACCTTTGTATATGGATTATCGATTGTACGAGAAGCATGCGGCAGCCTACTTGAGAAATGACCAATGTGAGGTCCTGGTCGAAAACTACCGACACTCGCGTACTCAGATTGACGTTGTCGCTCGAAAAAATGGCATATTGATTGTTGCTGAAGTGAAATACCGGAGGCACGGAGGACTTCCTGAAGAGCTTATTTCCCGCGGGCAAAAAGAGCGTATTCACCGAGAAATAGGTCCTTTAATGGTCAAATACCACTGCAACGAATGGCAGCTCCTGCTCTTCTTTTACCGAGCGAGAAGTTTCGTGCCTGAAATAATTGCCTTAGAATGTTAGTCATTCCCTCGCTATCGTAGTGCTAATGGCCTAGAACTAAGCTAACTTTGTAGAAAATATTCCTGCCATGCGCAACAGTCGTTCTAGCAATAACGGACCTCGTCGAGGAAAGTCACAAAACTCAAATAATCGCTTTGCGAGTGGCCCTAAGAAAACTTGGGACCGCGAGGAAGGAGGTGACCGCCCAGAGCGCGGTGCTCGCCCTGCAAAGAAATACAGAGGCGTTCGCAGCAAAACTGCGGAGCAACTCAGTGGTACTAGCGACGAAGTTCGTTTGAATAAGTATTTGTCAAATGCAGGTATTTGTTCGCGTCGTGAAGCCGATGACCTCATTGGTGCGGGATTGGTTTCGGTCAACAATAAAGTCGTGACTTCCATGGGCTATAAAGTGAAGCCTTCTGATGTCGTGAAATACAACGGCACTACGTTGAAAACGGACAAGATGCGTTATGTGCTCTTAAATAAGCCAAAGGGATTCCTGGCTTCGATGGATGATCCAAAAGCGCGTAAAACCGTTTTTGATCTTGTTGGTAATGCATGCAACGAAAGAATCTATCCTGTTGGGCAAATGGAGCGTGGAAGCACCGGAGTGCTTTTGTTGACTAACGACGCGGATACTGCCAAAAAATTGACTAAAGGAGTCAATGGTGCAGCGAACATCTATCATATAGTACTTGATAAACCGTTAAGTAAACAACAGCTCGATAAAATTGCAGCTGGTACTGAGCTCGAAGACGGCAAGGTTAGGGTAGAAGAAATCAACTTCACCAGCGATAAGAATCCTCGTGAATTAGGCATGCGTATTCACGAAAACAAGCCTAGAATTGTACGCCGCTTGTTTGCGCATTATGGTTTCGAGGTGGAAAAATTGGACCGCGTTTCCTTCGCAGGTCTAACTAAAAAGAGATTAAACAGAGGCGATTACAGGCACCTCGATGCTAAAGAGGTGGGCTTCTTAAAAACGAGATAAGCGAATGCGTAAGGCATTGAAGGTTCTTGGTATACTGCTCGCAATTGTGGTGTTGCTGCTAGGTGGCGCCGCCGGGTACATTTATACGCAACAAGATGCTATCATCGCCGGCGGCGTAGCGAAGATTAACGAGCAGCTCAAGGCACCCGTTTCTGTGGGCACTATTGAACTTGATTTGCTCGGCGGATTCCCTCGAGTACGCATCGCCCTGAACGATGTGCGTATCGAAGACCCGCTTCGAAAAAACGAATTTCTCCTGGAAGCACAATATGTAGGTCTTGGTATGAATGTATTCTCTGTTATTCAAGGAGAATATGTAGTTGAAGAGCTCAGTCTTGGTGAAGGCCGATTGAATCTGTACGATAATGGAAAGTCGGCGAATTGGGATTTGTTTAATTCCACCGAAGATGATGCATCTACGAGCGTGGGATTGGACCGTGTTGAACTTCAAAATTTAGCCCTTACCTACCTTGCCCCTAAAGACGGTATCGACTATAAATGTTATGCAAATAATGCAGTTCTTTCTGGGATGATAGACGAAGTAATCACCTTGAGTGGACGCGCGGACCTCACAGAAAACGAACTTCGTTTAGATCGAGAACTCTGGGTACGTGAAGCTGCACTTTCCGGAGCCTTTGCCTTTACAAGCGAAGGAGAGAACTGGGAGATCACTTCGTCAAAAATCAATCTGAATGGTGGCGCTTTGAGCGGCTCTTTAAATCAAGACGGTGGTGAATTGGCCTTGGAAACGGGGGATCTGCTGCCCATCATGAAAAGTCTACCGCTGCTCGAATTTGAAGACATTGCTATCGAGAAATTCAACAGCTCGCTGCGCTGGAAGGGCAGCTACGAGCA
>CATAPZ010000300.1:0-1617 GCA_949486955.1 Cryomorphaceae bacterium
ACCATAGAAGAATCGGGCATTAGTTCTTGCAGGTAATGCGAGGATCCCCAATGGTTGTATACGACATCGGCGACGTGTTTTATGCCGCGCTCTTTCATTTGTTTGTTTAGTGCCACGAGTTCTTTGTTTCCGCCGTAACGCGGGTCTATTTGATAGTGGTCCGTGATGGCGTAGCCGTGGTAGCTGTCACGGGCCATATCGTTTTCTAGCAGGGGATTGATCCAAACGGCGGTGGCACCGAGACTTTCGATATGGTCGAGACCTTGCCAAATCCCTTCTAGGTCTCCGCCGTGTCGAGCATAGGGTTCGTTCAGGTCGGTGCCGCGTTCGCGCATTCCTTTGATGTCGTCGTTCTTTGGATTGCCGTTGTGAAATCGGTCCGGGGTAATGAGGTAGAGGAGGTCTTGGTCGCTTAGTCCCTGAGGTTCGTAACCGCTGCGCTCGAGAAGGGGGTATTTGATGGTTCTGCGACCAATTTTAAAGGTAATTTTTGAAGATGAAAGGTTGGGTAAGATTCTGAATTGGACCCAGGCGACATTATCGCTTAGAATTCCCCATTCCAGTCTTTCTGCACCCTCAAAACTGTGAATATCGGCCTTTGTAAATCCTTCGCCTGTGATGAATACTTCTACAGTATCAAGGGGAAAATCGCTCCACCAATTGGGTGGGTCAACTCGGTGAACACTTTGCCCTTTTATCAAGGGAGCAGAAGCAAGGCACAAAAGAGAGAAAAGAAAATTTAAGGCGTTATTCTTCATTTTTTGCGGGATAATGCAACAATATGGTTAAAAATCGGCAGAATAGGCCTGTTTTGGGCAATTCCTATGTCTTAATTTTATAAGGTATTCGGTACACTAATTACTAACCAATCATTTTTATATGAAAAAGTTTTACGCTTTAGCAGCTGCCTTGTTCCTTGGAGTAAGTGCATTTGCACAAACAACGTACAGCGTCACCTTCCAGGTTGATATGGGCTCTGCCACCATCAACTCTAACGGTGTTCACGTTGCGGGGTCGTTCCAGTCTTGGTCTCCAAGCACGACTTCATTGACGCAGGTAGGTACATCATCTATCTATTCAACTACTGTAACTGTCAACGCAGGACAGTTGGAGTACAAATTCTTGAACGGTAACGCATGGGGCGACGATGAAAGTGTTCCTGCACCGATCCAAGTAGGTACTAACGGTAACAGCAACCGTTGGGCTGTGATCTCTCAGGATACTACACTTCCAGCAGTAATGTTCGGTGGCGCTGCTCCTGCAGGTCAGAAAGCGATCCAATTCAAGGTGGATATGGCGCTTCAGACTGTTTCTTCAGATTCAGTTCACGTAGCGGGTAACTTCCAAGGTTGGGATCCAGCGAAGTCGCAGATGGTTAATTTTGACGGCGTACACCGTTATATTGCTTATGTAGGCAAGACGGATTCTACGTACTTCAAGTTCATCAACGGTAACGGATGGAGTGTTGTTGAATCGGTTCCTTCTACTTGTCAGGCTTCTTCTGCAGGTATCAGCCAAGGCGATAACCGTTTCTATACAGATACACTAAGCGGTATCTACGAAGTATGTTATTCTCAATGTGGTCCATGTACAGTAGTTCCTACGTACGACATTACA
>CATAPZ010000301.1:0-6574 GCA_949486955.1 Cryomorphaceae bacterium
CTGTGGGAGCCCTAATTCTGCACTGAGAACCGAATCATTATGGTATAAAAAAGCCCGGCCGATGGCCGGGCTTTTTAGTGTCTGTATTTTCTGGATTAGCCAAGCGTACGCTTTACCTCAACCATTGCATAGGCTTCGACAACGTCGCCTACTTTGATGTCATTAAAATTGGCAATGTTCAAACCACATTCAAACCCTTGGCGAACTTCTTTCGCATCGTCCTTGAATCGTTTTAAAGAACCCAGTTTTCCTGTGTACACTACTACGCCGTCGCGGATTACACGAACATCGTGGTTGCGCTCGATCGTGCCTTCGGTAACCATACAACCTGCAATGGTACCCACTTTCGAGATTTTGAAGGTCTCGCGGATCTCTGCAGTACCCTTGATTTCTTCTTTCATCTCAGCACTCAACATACCCTCCATCGCATCGCGAACTTCGTTGATCGCATCGTAAATGATTGAGTACATTCTAATTTCTACATCCTCTTTCTCAGCAAGCTTACGTGCCTGTGCAGAAGGACGAACTTGGAAACCTACAACGATGGCATCGGACGCAGTTGCGAGTAGGATATCACTCTCAGAAATTTGGCCAACCGCCTTGTGAATGATGTTGACCTGAATTTCCTCAGTAGTGAGCTTCTGAAGAGAATCGGATAATGCTTCAACCGAACCATCCACATCACCTTTAAGGATAATGTTCAACTCTTTGAAATCTCCCACCTGAAGACGACGACCAATCTCTTCGAGGGTCATCTTCTTCTGAGAACGCACGCTTTGCTCACGCATCAACTGTAGACGCTTCGCAGCGATCTGCTTCGCTTCGCGCTCGTCGTCCATGATGATAAACTTATCCCCTGAGGTCGGGGCGCCGTCCAAACCTAGAAGGTTTACTGGCGTCGATGGACCTGCCACTTTGATGCGGTTGCCACGCTCATCGAGCATCGCTTTGACCTTACCTGAGTATTGACCCGCTAGAACGTAATCGCCAACTTTCATGGTTCCCGCTTGAATCAATGCCGTACACATGTACCCGCGACCTTTATCCAAAGAAGCTTCAACAATTGTTCCGCTTGCATTCTTATTAGGGTTTGCTTTGAGGTCGAGCATTTCTGCTTCTAGAAGTACTTTATCAAGCAGCTCTTCAATGTTCAATCCCGTTTTCGCAGAAATCTGCTGACACTGGATAGAACCACCCCAATCTTCCACCAAGATGTTCTCTTGAGAAAGCTGCTCCATAATCTTGTTTGGATTCGCCACCTCACGGTCTACCTTGTTAATGGCAATGATTATTGGTACACCTGCTGCCTGAGCATGAGAGATTGCTTCTTTCGTTTGTGGCATTACGGCATCATCCGCTGCAACAACGATAATGGCAATATCCGTTACCTGTGCACCACGAGCACGCATCGCCGTAAAGGCTTCGTGACCCGGAGTATCTAAGAAGGTTATGGTCTGACCGGTATGAACCTTCACGTTGTAGGCACCGATGTGCTGGGTAATACCCCCGGCCTCACCAGCAATTACGTTTGCTTTACGGATGTAATCCAAAAGCGACGTCTTACCATGATCAACGTGACCCATCACCGTTACAATCGGTGAACGTGGTTTCAAGTCTTCTTCCTTGTCCTCTTCTTCTTGGAATGTTTCCGTTACCTCTTCATCGACGAAGTTGACACCAAAGCCGAATTCTTCAGCAACCATCTCAAGCATTTCTGCATCAAGACGCTGGTTCATAGTTACCATAACGCCCACGCCCATCAAAGAGCCAATAACGTCATTGACGCTTACCTCCATCATGTTGGCAAGCTCAGTAACTGTAACGAATTCCGTTACCTTCAATACTTTGCTTTCCTCCGCGGCTTGAATATCTCTGAGCTCCTCTTTTTCACGTCGCTCAGCACGCTTGTCACGGCGAATCTTAGCACCCTTGTTCTTCTTACCCGAAGTAAGTTTCTCTAGGGTCTCTTTAATTTGTTTTTGGATTTGCTCGTCAGTCAATTCCTGATTTTGAACTACAGGTTGATTGCGACGACCTTTCCCTTTACCGCGGTTTTGGTTATTTCCTCCCCGTTGGTTTCTGCTTCTAGGATCCGCTTGTGCCGGAGTGGCACCGCCCGGTCCTTGAGTTTTTATGCGTGTACGTTTCTTTTTCGGAGTCTTTGGCTTTTCCACCGGAAGTTCAATCTTCTGACCCGTGAACTTAGGACCGTCGATCTTAACATACTTGGTTTTGATTTCGGCATCAGCAGGCTTTGCCTCTTGTGCTTTTTCCTCAGCCTTTTTGGTTGGCGCCTGCTCTTGTATTTTCGCACCACCAGCTGACTTCTTAGGTCCCTTTTCTGTAGGCTTATGGCTCTTTTTCTCTGCTGGCGCTTCTGCTACTGCAGGCTTTGCCTTTTTCTTCGGCTTCTGAGCATCAAGATCAATCTTACCTCTGACTTTTAGTCCGCTTTCAGGTTCCTTTTGCGCAGGAGCTTCTGCTTTTTCTTCTGCCTTTGGCTCTTCTTTCGGTGCCTCAGCCACAGGTGCAGGTTCTTCCTTCGGTGCCTCGACTACAGGAGCAGGAGCTTCAACTTCCTCAGCGCCGCCGCGAAGAACTTCTTTTTCCTCCTTCGACTGCTGGCTAACCTCTTCGGCAGCTTTTTTCCGCTCAAGATCATCTGCAAAAGCAGTTTTCAGCACGCCGTACTGCTCCTCCGTGATCTTAGTATTACGGTTGTTTGGAATGTCGTGGCCATTTTTTGCCAATTCTTCAACTGCTCTATCTAAAGAGATGTTGAGTTCCTTGGTGGCCTTACTTAATCTGACGCTACTCATAGAGTGTCTTTAGTGTTTCTTATTCTTCTTCGAATTCTTGCTTGAGAATTGAGACGATGTTTTCTACAGTTTCCTCTTCCAAATCGGCTCTTGAAACCAATTCTTCCTTAGTCAACTTCAGTACGCTTTTCGCCGTATCACATCCAATTTTCTTCAGCTCATCGATAATCCAAGCTTCGATTTCATCACCGAACTGATCTAGTTCGATATCATCTTCAATCTCGATATCGTCGCGGTAAACATCAATTTCCATGTCTACCAGTTTACTTGCCAAGCGGATGTTTGTACCTCCACGACCAATAGCTAAGCTTACCTGGTCTGGCGCTAAAAATGCTTCCACACGACGGTTCTCCTCATCTATGTTTAATGACGTCACCTTCGCTGGACTCAAAGAACGCTGAATGTATAATTGTAAGTTATTGGTATAGTTAATCACATCAATATTCTCGTTGCGCAACTCGCGAACGATGCTATGAATACGAGATCCTTTCATACCAACACACGCGCCAACAGGATCGATGCGGTCGTCGTAAGATTCTACCGCAACCTTCGCTTTCTCGCCTGGAATGCGAACTACACCTTTAATGGTAATGAGGCCATCGTATACTTCTGGAATCTCCTGCTCGAACAATTTCGCCAAGAAACGCTCATCCGTGCGAGACATGATTACTACAGGCTTAGTGCCGCGGAATACTACTTCCTTAACTACCGCGCGGATAGGATCTCCTTTACGGAAGAACTCGCGCTCACCTATCATTTGATCTTTAGGAAGAATTAGTTCGTTTCCTTCGTCGTCATAAACGATTACCTCACGATGGCGAACGTGGTGCACTTCGCCGGTAATGATTTCACCTTCGAGGTCCTTGTAACGCTTGAACAGTTCTGAACTGTCGTGCTCCTGGATTCTGCTGACCAAGTTTTGACGGAATGCCAAGATAAAACGACGACCAAGGTCTATCAGTTTAATCTCTTCAGAAACTTCTTCGCCAACCTCATAATCTGGTTCGATGCGAAGTGCTGCACTCAATTCTATCTCTTGGTTCTCATCCTCAACAGCACCGTCTTCAACTACCGTTCTGTTGTGCCAGATCTCCAAATCACCCTTGTCCGGGTTTACAATAACATCAAAGTTTTCATCGGTCTCATACTTCTTCCGCAACTGGTTGCGGAACGCCTCCTCAATGAAGGCCATCAAAGTGGTTCTGTCGATGTTCTTTTCCTCTTTAAAAGCGAGGAAACTTTCGATAATCGCCTGATTTTCCATTATCTATAAAACTAAAACTTCTATTTAAATCTGATTGCCACCTTCGCTTCTACGATATCGGCAAACTGTATTTCTGTTTCCACATGCGGGGCGCTCTTCTTCTTTTGAGGGACACTCAAAACCAAAAAGTCCTGCTCCACTTTTTCCAACTTTCCTTCTACTTGACGGTCCTCAAACTTCACCTTTAAAAAGCGACCAACATTTTTCTTGTACTGACGCCAAATTTTCAAGGGCCTGTTCAAATCTGGACTACTTACCGTGAGATTAAAATCTTCAACATCGCGGTCCAATTCTGATTCGATCTTCCTATTGATCATTTTAATCTGATCCATTGAAAGACCTTCGTCCGCATCAACATAGGCAATGATTACGTTATTTGGCTTCACCTCAAGCTCTACCAAAAAAGCATTATTCTCAACCGTGGCCTGTTCAGCGGCCTTTTCAATTTTTGCGTATTCCATCAATTACCAGCAATAAAAGAGGGGACCGAAGTCCCCCTTTTGAGTGCCAAAAAGTTTTGACAAATATAGTGCAATTCCCGGACTTCATCCAAAGTCGACTTCTAATTGATTCAAAATCACAAAACTAATGCCCTATTTTCAAGCTAAATACCTAGTCGAAAATAAATCTTAGTATATTTAACGCATTCAAAATCGCGCATTTACACACAACCATGGCAAAGAAAAACGTCAAAATACTCATAGTAGACGACCATCCTATTTTAAGAGATGGTATTAAAACTATGCTCGAAATGGGAGACTTTGAAGGACATAGTTTCGAGGTTTCCGAGGCAGGAAATGGTATTGAAATGTCTGAACAGCTCAATAAAAGAGAATTCGATATCGTCATTATGGACTACAAGTTGGAGGAAACCGACGGCCCCACTTTGACGAAGAACGCCCTTGAAGCGCATCCAGACCTTCGCGTGCTTGCCCTCTCCAACTACGGAGATGTAGATTATGCAGCGAATATGCTTGAAGCAGGTGCCAAAGGCTATGTTCTAAAGAGCGTAGGAACCGCGGAACTTGTTGCTTCCATCACTACCGTGCTTGATGGGAAATTATGTTATACTCAATCCCTGGCCAATGAATTGATCGAAAAGAAAATTCTCGGAATAGGTGCTGCGGATCTAAAAAGCGATAATCCTGCAGTGGCCCGATTGAGTAAACGCGAAATAGAAATCATACAGCTCATTTGCGACCAGCTCACTAATGAGCAGATCTCTAAACAACTCTTCCTATCGAAGAGGACCATCGACAACCACCGTCAAAACATCCTCAATAAACTAGGGATGAATAACACTGCAGGTCTTGTTCGATTTGCTGTTGAGAACGGATTAGTCCTGTAAAACAGACCACAATAAATACTCATAAAGGCGGCCGGATGGCCGCCTTTTTTTTGCTCGAATTCCTCAAAATAAAAACCCCCGGCGCGCAGCGCCGGGGGGCTCTATTCCAAAAGGAACTATTATGAGTAAGTGATTATTCTACGATAACCTTCATTGTTCTCAACTCACCTTTAGAGTTCGCGATGTTCACGAAGTACATACCGCGACCCATTTCAGAGGCATTCAACGCTACATTGCCCTGAGCATTGTCCATACCAGCAACCAAACGGCCAGTGATGTCCATTACACGAACTGTGTAGAAATCAGAAGTACCTAGAGCGATTGTTGCTACATCCGTCATAGGGTTCGGGTAAATCGCTACTGCATCCAATGCATTCTCTTCAACAGAGATGAATGAACAAGCACCGAAAATGTGCTGAACAGTATCTGCAGAACCTGTACGCGTGAAGAAACGGTTGTACGAGCCCACACCATTATCTACACCACAATCCATTGGTACTGGCTCGTGGTTTGAGGTGTTTGCAGGATCGCCATTAGAGAAGCGGTACTCCATAGTACCGGGACAGTACTGCGCAACTGTAGCGATGTACTGACCTGCTTGAGAGTGTGCCACCATCGGGATAGCATTCGCATCCCACTGCGTAAAGTTACCCATCAAGTAAATCGTATCAGCAGGCGTGAAAGACGCTTGCGTAAAGTCAACGATAAACGTTACATCAGCCGTTGGAGGCGTAGTAGGACATGGTCCGTATGTATCGTTACCGAAACAACGAGGAGCGACTACAGAGTCAGAGCTAACAGTAACAATCTTGTTACCACCGCCTTCCCAGTTGGTCGCGCCCGCTACGTGGTAACGTGCCTTGAACTGGAAATCACCTGAATCAACACCCATGTAAGAGATAGAGTAAACACCGTCACCGTCTGGATCAGACATCGACTCACCACCCCATCCGTTGATAGGACCTGCAAGAGTTACAGAATCAATAGTAGAACATGCAGTCAAAGAGCTTACATCTACATTGATTGTAATGTCGTACGTAGGAACTACTGTACATGGACCACATTGAGAATAACATACTTCGTAGATACCGCTTAGTGTATCTGTATAGAAACGGTTATCGCCTTGGCTGATACCTGCAGAAG
>CATAPZ010000302.1:0-2717 GCA_949486955.1 Cryomorphaceae bacterium
AGGTTGGCGATTTTTTCACTTACGATAATCTGGTTTTCACCCGAGCGCTTGAATACATCAAGCATGACTACTGAAGCACCGTACTGACGTGCGTAGGACTCGCGCTCTACCTCATCAAATTCAATAGTAGCAACATCTGCGAGGCGTACAAGCTGCATCTTCTCGCTCTTGATAATGACATTGCGCAACTCGTCAAGCTCACGAATCTCACCAACCACGCGAACGTTGCGGCGGTAGCCGTCGACCAAAAGGTTACCCCCTGAAATGGTCATGTTCTCGTTTTGGATCGCACCGGCGATATCGCGGAAGCTCAGCTCTAGGCTCTCTAACTTTTTAGTATCTACCAAGACACGCACTTCCTTGTCGTCGATACCACGGATATCTACTTTAGAAATTTCGGTCAGATCTTCAATGCGCTCCTCGAGGTATTCGCCATAGTCCTTGAGTTGGTCAAGGGAAAATTCTCCTGACATATTGATGTTCATAATCGGCATCAATTCCGAGAAGTTCAGCTCAAATACGTTAGGATCTGCCGGCAAATCTGTAGGGAAGTCTGGCTGGCCCATGGCCGCGTCTACCTTGTCTTTCACCTTTCTAAGGGCATCCTCAGGAGTGACGTCAAAGTTGAATTTAACTTGGATAGTTGAGTAGCCCTCTACCGAAGTAGAATTGATCTCATCCACGCCCGATATACCATTGATTTCCTTCTCCAAAGGACGGGTAATCAGCTTCTCAATATCCACCGGAGAGTTTCCAGGGTAAGGCGTGCCGACGTAGATTTCTGGCGTCACAATTTCAGGGAATGCCTCAGAAGGCATAGAGGTGTAGCTAAAGATACCAGCCGCGAAAATGATTACGGTTAGTACGTACACCGTCATTCGGTTCTTCACCGAAAAGGTGGAGGGTCCGAACTGCTTGATTAAACTCTTTTTCTCTTCCATGTTGTTTGGATGGATTTAGGGATTAACCCAATACTACTTCTTGACCTGTACGAACGCTACGCGATCCTTTTTCTACCACAAGCATTCCTGCCTCTAGGCCTGAAACGATTTCCGTTTGATCGTCAAATGTCAGACCTGTAGTTACCCACGTTTTCACGACCTGGTAACGGTCTGTTCCTTCAATATTTTTCAAAGTGTAGATGAAGTCATTGCCTTCGACATCCTGTTGCACTAGGCTCGCTGGAACGGTCAACGCTTCGTCGTTTCTGTAATCCTGAAGTGCAACATGAACCATCTGGTTTGGCTTCACACCGTTCGCCTCAGGTAAGCTTACATTGATGGAGAATGTGCGGTTGCCTTCTTGAATGAATTGGCCCACCTGTAGTACCTCAGCAGCCACTTCGTAGTCCATAGAAGTAAAGGCTACACTCGCAGGAGTTCCTACGTGCACGCGATTCGCGTAGCTTTCAGGAACATCGGCTTTTACATATACCCCCGATGTATTCACCAAACGAATGGCCGGCATCTGTGGACCCGCCAACTGACCTTCTTTTGCGAAGATGTTGTCGATAGACCCAGCAAAAGGCGCACGAATTTCGCTCAGCTCAATCTGCTCTCTTAAGGTTTTCACCTTCTGCACCAAACCGTCATAGTTGTTCTTGGCTTGCAAGTATTGAATTTCGGATCCAATCTGCTGGTCCATCCAAAGGCGTTGCTGTTTTTCAAATACCGTCTTGGCCAATTCCAATCCAGTCTGCAACTCTGCCAATGAAGACATCATGATATCTGTATCTAGAGACAATAGCAATTGGCCCTTCTTCACCGACTGTCCGTTCTTCACGTAAATCTTCTTGACAGTACCGCTGGCTGTCGTGTACAAATTGATGCTCTTGTCCGCCTCAACCATACCGAAGACGTCGAAGTAGTGCAAGAACATATTTGGCTCTACCGACTTCGATGTGACCACATCGTATACTTTGTTTGTATCAAGTGCCGCCAATTGCAGCTCAACTTCAGAAATAAGAGCGCTGATGCTATCACGTGAAGAAACCAATGCCTCTTTCTTCGCTTTCAGCTCATCCGTGGTGCCCATCTCCTCTGGCGCCCCACATGCTACAAGTGCAATACTGCTTAAAATGAATACTACTTTTTTCATGTCCTGTTCTTATTTCTGTGTTTGTTTTGTCATCAAATATTCCAGTTCGGACTTCTTGTCCAAGGCATTCTGGGCAGCCATAAATTTGGCCTGCAAAGCCTCTTGGTATTGTGATTCACTCTGCGTCAATTCCATCGAAGATGTCATCCCTTCTTTGTATTCCAACCTTCTCTGATCGCGGATGCGCTTTGCCAATGCTGCGCTTTCTTTCTGGGCGAGGTAATCTGCAATACCTTGGTAGAAGTCATTCACTAACGCTGCATGCTGCATCACCAAACCGTCTTCCATTTGCTGCAATCCAATCTTTGCTTGATCGCGCTGAATCTTTGCTTCCTGCACCTTGGCGCGTCCGTTGCCCGAGGTGAATAATGGGATGCTGATATTCCCAGCCACTAAGCTGCTCGGAATATCTACTGCGTCATCTCCGAAAATATTGGCCTCACCACTCATGTATTGGATGTTGTTCTGGTAGCTCACACCTATAGAAGGCAGATACCCCATTTTCTGATTGAGCAATTGAAGCTCTGCACCCTCCACCTGGTTTTCCATACCCAAGTAGTCAACGGTTTTCGTAGGGTCAAAAGCTATATCGGCCATTGCTGAGGCTGCTGCTGCATCTA
>CATAPZ010000303.1:0-8521 GCA_949486955.1 Cryomorphaceae bacterium
CATTTGGATACTAAATCTCGATTAACGTTTAGAGAACTGGAATTTCTTACGTGCTTTCTTCTGACCGAATTTCTTACGCTCAACCATACGTGGGTCACGAGTAAGTAGTCCGGCAGGCTTCAATGCTGTGCGGTTTTCTGTATCGATCTCAGAGAGGATACGAGAAACACCCAAACGGATCGCCTCAGCTTGACCAGTGATACCACCACCTACAACGTTAACTTTTACGTCGTAAGAACCAGTAGTCTCTGTCAAAGTGAAAGGCTGCTCTAGCTTGTAGTGCAACGGCGCAGTGTTGAAGTAGTCCTTGTAGTCCTTGCCATTTACGGTGATGCTACCAGCACCCTCGTCCATGTAAACTCGAGCTACAGAAGTTTTACGTCTTCCAATTGCGTGAAACTTTGCCATTTATTATTACTTATTTGATTTCGTTAATGTTGATTGCAGTTGGCTGTTGTGCCTCGTGCTTGTGCTCAGCACCTGCGTAAACGTGAAGGTTACGGAACAACTGTGCACCCAAACGGTTCTTTGGCAACATGCCTTTAACCGCTTTCTCAACGACGCGCTCTGGGAACTTCGCCATCATGTTCTCTGGGTTAGTCGTGCGCTGACCACCTGGGTAACCCGTGTGCCATACATACGTCTTCTCAGTCATTTTGTTTCCGCTCAATACAACCTTCTCCGCGTTTAGGATAATTACGTTATCACCACAGTCTACGTGAGGAGTGTAGTTAGGCTTGCGCTTACCTCTAAGAAGCAATGCAACTTTAGAAGCGAGACGACCCAAAGTTTGGCCTTCTGCATCTACTACTACCCAGTTCTTTTCAACTGTTGCCGCGTTGGCTGATACTGTTTTGTAACTTAATGTATTCACCGCTAATGCGTTTTAAAGTTTAAAGTGGTTGCTCTTCACAACCCCCAAAAGGGCTGCGAAAATACATCTTTATTTGCCTAACAACCAAAAATCTATGAACAAAATATAGACGCGAAGAACTGTGCACGGTTTTTGTGTTGTAAGCAATGAGATAAATTGCGAAATTGCACGTCATGCAAAAATACATAAGAAGACCCCTAATTATTGCTTTAGCAATGATTTCTAGCGCTGTCTACGGACAGAAATGTGGACACGACCACCTAGAAGAAGAAGTAAAGCGCCTCTATCCCAACTACGAAAGTGCAGAACAAGAGTTCATTCAAAGCATAGATTTTGATGCCGCTCACAACCCCGAAGCAACCGTATTTAAAATCCCTGTAGTCGTACACATTATTTACGACGATGCAGGAGATAACATTAGCGATAAACAAGTGAAGGATGCCATCGCAGTTATCAACGAAGATTTTAGACGTCTAAATGCCGATACAGTGGATACTCGTTCTGCATTCTTGGGCGTGGCAACGGATTGTGAAATTCAATTTGAATTGGCCAAACTTAACCCCCAAGGAAACTGTACTACTGGGATCACCAGGAAGCAAAGTGCACTTAGTGTAAATGCGAGTAATAACGTAAAAGGGCTAGTGAGCTGGCCGAACAATAAATACCTCAACATTTGGGTGGTGAACAGCATCGACCTTGGAAGCTCGGGTCAAGGAACGGTTTTGGGCTATGCCTACAAGCCTAACCCAGGTCAAAGCACCACCTTTGACGGCGTGGTTATTCGTCACGATCGCATGGGTAGAATAGGTACAGGTAATTCTGCAGGTCGTACACTTACCCATGAGGTAGGGCATTACCTTGGACTGGATCATCCATTTAAAGGCGGATGTTTTGCAGGGGACAATTGTTCAGATACCCCACCGGTGAGCGAAGCAAGCTTTGGTTGCAACCTCAACGCCAACACTTGTTCTAATGACAACCCAAACCTTCCGGACCAGATAGAAAACTACATGGACTATGCAGACGACGTGTGTACTAATATGTTCACAGAAGATCAGCGTGCTATTATGCGCAGCAACCTAAACATCTCAAATCGTCGCGGATATTTGGTGACTAGCACAAATGCAAGCAATACAGGCATTGCTGCAAATGCGGTTCTGCCGTGTGCGCCAGAGGCCAACTTCGAGGCCGACCAGGCCGTGTTCTGTGCGGGTGCAACCGTACAATTCATCGACAAGAGCACCTTTGGGAATCCAACGTCTTGGCAATGGAACTTCCCAGGCGGTACCCCGAGTACTTCGACAGCAGAAAACCCTACGGTGACCTACAACAATCCAGGAAACTATAATGTCAAGCTTGAGGTAACTAATAGTAACGGAACGAGTACTTTACTTCAGAACGGTTATGTAAGTGTACGCCGCAACAACCCGGGAATGTGGGTCAACGGATTCAAATCAGGATTTGAATTTAACACGGTACCCAACGGGACTTGGCACGTAGAAAATCCAGACGGCGACAACATTAGATGGCAACGCAACAACTTTAACTTCTATGAAGGTGCATATTGTGTGAAGCTAGACAACTACAACAATGTCGCAGACAACACAGATGCCCTTATTACAGATAAGATCTACGTGGGAGGAGCGAAGAGCATGAACTTCAGCTTTAAATATGCTGTGGCAAGCAAGCCGGGCTTTGCAGGAGACCGCATTGTCGTGAGTGTAAGCCAAGATTGTGGAACTACATGGAACAGCGTTCGCACCCTTCTAGGACCACTATTATACGCAACAACGAATAAGGCTAATCCTTGGAATCCAGCGTCGCAGAACAACTGGAGAAGTATCAATATTAATATGAGCGATTACGTTGGCTCAGCACCGATTATGATCAAAGTAGACTTCATTTCGGGAGGCGGTAACAACGCCTTCTTGGACGACTTCCAATTAACTACTGTTTTGGATACGGAAGAATTCACCGCGGAGGATATCACCCTTTACCCAAATCCTTCGAACGGTTCTTTTAACGTTGAAGGTCTTCCTGTAGGTACAGACTATTCCATCATAAGTGTAGACAGTCGATTGATTCAGCAGGGCCAATTGAACACTGAGCGAACTATCGATATCAATACTGCTCCAGGTTATTACATCTTCCAGGCAGGCACTGTGCGCAAGTCTATCGTCATTCAGTAAGAGAAAACAACAAACCCCAGCGCCGCTTCGCGGCGCTGGGGCATCCTAAAAATGAAACCCCCGCGGGCTGCGCCCGCGGGGGTTTTTAATGTCCTATAAATTGACTTAATCTGCCAAGGGCAGCATAAAGTCTACAGGGTTCGCCTCGAGGTACTCCATCAAGGCTTTATAATCTTCATCGAGGAAGGTGTTCACTGAAGCAGTTGCCTCTTCTGTGCGCTTCTTGAGGTTGTTGAACAAGTTTTGTTCATTACTCTCCCAAGCGCGCTGTGAGCTAACCAATTGCCACAATGAGCCGCCCCATTGGTTCGACCATACTTCAGGCTGCTCGAAGTAGCCCTTTGTTTCCTTTTTACCGAAGATGCCATGACGTACCTCTTCCAATGCTTTGGCCGTAGCTTTTACTGTATCAGCCAAGGTAGAATCGTTCTTGTAGGCTTCTGTTTTCAATAGCTTCTGAAGGCTTTCAATATTTTGATTCGCACGAGCCAATTTCTGAACAGCGGCATCCAAATCTGCTTCGATAGCCTCAATGCCTTTGTAAGCCTCCCTGCGCGTAGCAAGGTCTTCCATACTCACCCAAGAAGTCATGCGCGGGTCCTGACGAACCTCAACATTTTGCGATGCAACCGCATCACCGAAGCTCATCGTCACGGTGTAGGTTCCTGGAAGCACTGTAGCACCGCGCGGATCGCTCTGCTGCTCCTTCTCCTGGCGAATCTTGAACTGTGGGTACCGCTGACCGCTCTGCCACATGGCCCAGCGCCAGCTGTTCAAACCTTCACTCACTTTTACATATTGTGTGTAAATAGTATCACCTGATGCATCTTGGTAGTCTACACGCATCTTCTTCTTGTTGTCATCAGCAACCTCCGGCAAGTAGGCTTTAAAGCGGGCACCGAAAGGACGGTTCTCGCCGCGGAAGGTCGCACTTGCCGCAAAACGCACACCTGGGCTTTGCTTACGCTCCCATTGGTAAGCAGTTGGTGGGATGAAGAAGGTCGGCTCGCTGAAGTCGTTGGCTGCTGCCAATTGGCGTAAAGGCTCTACATCATCCAATACCCATGCACCACGTCCAAAGGTTCCTAGTACAAGGTCCTTTTCTCTCTTTTGGAAGGCAAGGTCCATGACTTGTACCGTTGGCATGTTTTTATCCCATTTCTGGAACGTGCCGCCGCCGTTCGTGCTCACATACAATCCGTATTCACCACCTACCCAAAGTAGATTAGGCTCCACAGGATCTTGTAAGACGCTTAGGACTGGACCGAATACGTCGCTGTCGTCCACCAAACGCGTTACTTTCTTACCGTAATCTTCAACTTTGTAAAGGTATGCGCTCCAGTTGTTGCGGCGGTAATCGTTCACCACTACCCAAGCAGTTCCCTTCTCATATTCCGAAGCACGAATTTGTGGAATCCAAGCGCCTTCAGGGAGGCCCTTAAGCTTCTTACTTAGGTCGGTCCAATTGGCCCCACCATCTGTTGTTACGTACAACTTACCGTCGTCCGAACCGCTCCAAATCTCGTTCTGATCCAGCGGTGATGGTGCGATAGCAATGACACATGTGTGATTTTCCGCACCGGTCACGTCATAGGTTAGACCACCACTCTCCAGCTGCTTTTGCTTTTCAGGATCGTTGGTCGTCAGATCTGGACTTATAATGGTCCAATTCTTCCCATTATCAGTACTCTTATGGATGTACTGCGAACCAAAGTACAATGACGTCTCTGGTGCGAATGGATCAAGGGCGATTGGTGCATTCCAGTGGAAACGCAATTTCTCGCCTTCAGGATGTACTGGCTTGATCAGCTCGCTGTACCCTGTGTTGGTATTCACTAGACCTACGTTTCCTTCTTGGCTTTGTGCATATACCGCATCCGTACGGCCCGGTACTGGAACCACATCAAAGCCGTCTCCAAAGAACAGCTCGCTCCACTCTTCGTTGCGGATACCGTCAACCGTCAAACTGTACGCTGGGCCCATCCATGAACCGTTGTCCTGCATACCGCCGTATACATTGTACGGCAGATGATCGTCCACATTGATGTGATAAAACTGTGCAAGCGGCAGGTTCTCCACAAAATACCAAGTCTCTCCATAGTCGTACGAGATGTTCATACCACCGTCGTTTCCTTCAATCACGTGAGACGGATTTACTGGATCTATCCACATGGCGTGGTGATCCGGGTGTACTGTGCTGTATGGCGTGATCGTCTTCCAAGATTTCCCACCGTCGTCGCTGCGCGTTACGTACGTCCACAACGAGTAGATGCGGTCTTCGTTTTGGGGATCTACACGAAGGTCTGCGTAGTAGAACGGGCGATTACCCGACTGCTCGTCTTCGCTCACCTTATACCACTTCGCACCACCGTTTGAACTTGCATACAAACCGTTCTTCTTGCCCGTTTCAATGAGGGCATATACTTTGTTCGGGTTCGACGGTGAGATCGCTAGACCCATACGGCCCAAATCGCCTTTCGGAAGACCTTCCTTATCGGTCATCTTCTTCCAGTTTTCACCGCCGTCGTGCGTAATGTACAACCCTGAAGATGGACCACCGCTCTTAAAGAACCACGGCCATCTGCGGTATTCCCACATAGCTGCGATCAACTTTTTTGGATTGCTTGGATCCATCACGAGGTCACCAGCGCCAGTCTTGGCATCGATGTACAATGATTTATCCCAAGTCTTACCGCCGTCGGTCGATTTGAACACACCGCGCGGTCCTTCGCCCCAAGCAACACCAGTAGCACCTACAAATACTTCATCCGTATTTTCTGGGTTGATGATGATGCGGTGAATGGTGCGCGTTTCTTCGAGGCCGAGGAGTTCCCAATTGGCCCCGCCGTCGTAGGATTTGTACAAACCGTAACCGCTCGTTTGTGAGTTACGGGGATTTCCTTCACCGGTTCCAACATAAATGATGTCTGGATGCTTCGGGTCAATGGCAACGGCGCCTACAGAAGCCACCGCTTCGTTTTCGAAAATAGGCGACCAAGTCTGGCCGTTGTTTTCACTCACCCACAATCCACCACTGGCTGCTCCCGCATAAATAGTAGTTGGGCGGTCTGGGTGCACAGCGATACAGGTCACACGACCACTCATCCCTGCTGGACCGATATTGCGCGGTTCCATATTTTCCATCACCTGTTCTAAGGTGGACTTTACCTCTTCCTGGGCATAGGAAGAAACAGAGAAGGCCACTAGGAGTGCCGTGGCAAAGAGCTTCATTAGCTTCATATTCGTACGTGTTGTGTTTGTTAGATTTCCCAACCCTTGCGGTACTCACGACCGACCCAAGCGTTGGCGGGTTTATAATTCGTAATTTTCATTGCCTCCCCGTCCCAATTCAGTAGAGTTCGTCCAGGGTAATTATATGGAGCCCAATCCGTGGCGGTTTTCCCCGGCTTCAATTGTTTGTATTGAAAAGCGCGGACGGCCAAGTTACCCATCAAAACGCTTTCAGTCAATGGACCTGCAATAGAAAATGGCGATGACGTCTTCACGCCGTCCAAAATACCGTCGACAAAGTTGGCGATGTGTCCCGATGTATCGTTCTTAATCCTTGCCAGTGTCTTCGCTGGTGCCTCAGCCTTGGTACCGTCATTTAAATACACCCTCGGGTTGCCGCTGTACGTATCAGTAACCAAGATTCCCTTTTCTCCGTAGAATACGCTCCCGCCGTCCACATTGCCCGGCATATCGTCATCCGGTAAAAGTGCTGGACGCTCAGGCATTAAGCCGCCGTCGTACCAGTTCAACTTAATCTCGTCAAATTCGGCATGATCAAAAGTCAAACGAATGACCGAAGACGGTGGACACACTCCGGTGTAATCGGCTTCGACAAAATCGTCCGACCACATTGTGGTACAACTCGCCTCTGCAGAAGTCGGGTAACCTAGGCCCAATGCTACGTAAGGTGTTTCAAAGATGTGGCAGCCCATATCGCCCATCGCTCCGGTCCCAAAGTCCCAGAAGCCACGCCATTTAAACGGCAAATAACGGTGGTTAAAATCTCTATCTGCAGCCGGTCCCAGCCATAAGTCCCACGATAAATAATCCGGAACTGGATCTGCCGAAGTCGGCGGCTGTAATCCTTGCGGCCAAACCGGTCTGTTGGTCCAGCAATCTACCTTATTCACTTTCCCAATAATACCTGCTTCAATAATCTCCTGCGCCGTTCGGATGCCGTCAGATGAAGCACCTACGTCACCCATCTGGGTCACCAAACCTCTGCTTTCAGCAACCATGGTCATGGTACGTGCTTCAAGAATATTGTGCGTCAATGGCTTTTCTACGAAGGCATGTTTACCCGCACGCATGAAAGGCAAAGAGGTTACAGCATGTGTGTGATCCGGTGTGGCACAGAAAAATGCATCGATCTCACCAAGGTGCTTGTCATAAACGTCCCTGAAATCGCGGTATTTGTTTGCATCGGGTAAAAGCTCATGGGCTCTAGCGGCCTGCTTATCGCTCACGTCTGCCAGTGCTACAAATTTTACCCTTCCTGTTTTATGTAACGCATTTAGTACTCCGTACCCACGACCACCTACACCGATGCCGGCCATGTATAAAGTATCTGAGGGTGCAGTCTTTGATTTTCCCAGCACATGCGCTGGAACGATGGTGATACCCGCGGTAGCGGCAGCAGCACCTTTCAAAAAGGACCTTCTGTTCATGTTTTTTGGTTTTGTAGTTGAAGAAGTTACAACATTAAAAACGTAATTTTAAACACATGAAAAAACTGCTATTACTCGCTGCACTTATGTTCAGCTTTGGATTAAGTGCACAACGCCTTGAGGTAGGCGCAACGACAGCTGCCGCTATTGGGATTGGCTATGGAACCTTCTACGACATCCGCCCTATGGTGGCCTGGGGAAAGAGTTTCGAAAGTGTACGAAGAGTACGATTGGACCGTACATCAATGAACTTCTCGAGTTACAACGACCAAAATTACTTCAGCATGAGTACTGGAATCTTTCTTGGTCAGCAATGGAGAAAGCAAATCGCCGATAAATTCTACTTCATTCACGGACCCGAAATTGGGGCGAGTTATTATGCCGGCACCAACTATCAAAGTTCAACCCTCGGAACACATTACCGCATGGGAGGTGCCTACCGTGTAAATGAAAAGTTTACAATTTCCCTAGAAGCACCCGTTTCGTTTGAATACAGCTGGTCGCAGAATGCGAATAGTGAAGCTACTTCTTCCTCGTATTTCAGCCTGTTCGGAAGCAGCAACTTATTGAGCTTCACCTATGCGCTGAAGTAGGAAAAGAAAATCCTTAAATCACAAGGGCGGTGCCGATGGCACCGCCCTTGTGATTAATATGCTATAGGAAAGGTCTTCTTAGCCCTTCGCTTTCTGCGAACGACGAATAATAAGATAGCCTGCAACTACAGTTACTGCTACGGTCGATACGAGCCAAAGAGAAAATGTATTCATAATAATGGGGGG
>CATAPZ010000304.1:0-8301 GCA_949486955.1 Cryomorphaceae bacterium
TCCCTGCTGATCTAGAGGAGGAGGATTTAGAAAGTATTGAGGAGGCTTTAGACGAGTTGTGGGAGATTCAAAAATTGATTAATGCGTTAGAAATGGTTTCACGTGAAACCAACGCACCAATAGATTCTGTGATAAAAAACTCAATAAACGAACTGAATGCCACAGATAAAGATGAATTAAAAGAAGAGCTCAATAAACTTGAATCACTCGATAAAAGCGGTGATCAAAGAGAAGAACAAGCTAAAGACAGTGCTCAAAAATTAAAACAGTTATTAGCTGAATCTACGGTTGATATACAATCGGAAAATGTTGAACGGTTGAAAAGAATGCTTAAGAATTCTTGGAAAACAAGTATTCTTCAAGAGGTAAATAAAGCAATACAATCTGGTTCACGTTATAGAGAGCAAAGAACATTATTAACCATACAACGAGAGATTTTAGACTCTCTAGAAATTATTTTAATTACTGATCCTATGCTGGGTAGGGTATTAAATGACGTTTCTATATCTATTACTAATGCAGTAAAAGAATTAGAGTCGGCGCTTTTACTTGCTAAAAATATTGAAGTTAAAACCGCTTATATGGTTACTGCATTAAACGATCTAAACGCCGTTCTTTACGACATACTACAGAGCGAGAAACAATCTTTAGCCAGTTCTAAAAAGGAATGCAAGAAAGGCCGACCAGGTCAAACAGGTAAACCCAGTAAGGGTAATAAAGGAAACAAACCTTCACAGAAGAAAGGCTCAGAATCCGGCAAGAGTCAGGGTAAAAAACCAGGCAAAAAAGGTGTTTCTAGAAAGCCGGCGGAAGAGGGTAAAACACCAGGTGAACAAGGAAAAGGCACCAAGGAACTCCTCAAAGAAATAGACAATAAGTTAAATGGGTTAAAAGAATTAGGTGATGGTTTACAATCTCAAAAACTGGAAGAATTAAAAAGACAACTTCTATTTGGCACACCGAATGAGAACGAAAGTCAAAGTGAGTTCGAAAATAGATTATGGGAAAGTTTTGATTCAGAATTTCAAAAGGAAGAACAAGGACAGGACCGCAAGGCTAATACTGGGGACGAGTCTAGTTCTGAGACTGGGACAGAGATTATTATTAAACCCTCAAACAATACCGTAAGCGACTTACCTTTGCCGGTGTTGAAAAAGAAGTAAGTTGATTCCTGTAGAAGCACATATCATATCTGTATTTGAAAATATATATCAAGACCTGAGGTTTGGTGATATATATATTCATTGGATGAACGATGAAGAGCTTTTAGAAGTAAACAGAAAGCACTTGAATCACGATTACTATACAGACATTATTACGTTTGATTACACGCGTCGAAACAAGATATCTGGTGAGCTGTTTATAAGTGAGGATAGAATAGAAGATAATGCTAAGCAGAATGATGAGCCTTTGGAGAGAGAACGAAATAGAGTTGTCGCCCACGGCATACTTCATTTGGTAGGATTTGGAGACAAAACCGACGAAGAGAAAGCTATAATGCGATCAAAAGAAAATGAAATTTTAGACCGACTGTAGGATGGTTCTAGATGAAAAATATGATGTAATTGTTGTCGGTGGCGGTCATGCTGGCTGTGAGGCTAGTTACTGTGCTGCTAAGATGGGTGCTAAAGTGCTACTGATAACGATGAACATGCAGACCATTGGCCAAATGAGCTGTAATCCAGCGATGGGCGGAGTAGCTAAAGGTCAGATAGTCAGGGAGATAGACGCTTTAGGAGGTGGTTCAGGCACAATTACAGACAAGAGTATGATTCAGTTTAGAATGCTGAACAGAAGCAAAGGACCTGCCATGTGGAGTCCTCGTGTTCAAAGCGACCGAATGCTCTTTGCACAGTATTGGAGAGACCTGCTTGAAGAAACTGAAGGTTTGAGCATGTTCCAAGACATGGTTACTGGAATGCTGGTTTCTGACGGTACCGTTCACGGGGTAAAAACTGCTTTAGGAATGACTTTCGAGGCACATACCGTAGTTCTTACTAGCGGTACATTTATGAACGGTTTAATCCATGTAGGAGATCAAAATTTTGGTGGTGGTAGAGCCGGCGAAAGAGCAAGCATTGGCATTACTGAAGAGCTTATTCAATTAGGCTTTGAAGCGGGTAGAATGAAGACGGGTACACCACCAAGAATAGACGGTAGAACCATCGATTTTAATCTCATGGAAGAACAGCCGGGCGACGAAGACCCTGGGCAATTCAGTTTCTTGGGCCAGTCAAAACTAGAGAAGCAAAGGAGTTGTTGGATTACCCACACTTCACAAGAAGTACACGATACCTTGAAAAAAGGGTTTGATCGTTCTCCCCTCTTTAATGGGGCTATTCGAGGTACGGGCCCAAGGTATTGTCCTTCTATTGAGGATAAAATCGACCGATTTGCCGAGAAAAACTCTCATCAAATCTTTGTTGAACCTGAGGGCTGGAACACTGTAGAGGTTTATGTGAACGGCTTCTCAACAAGCCTACCGGTAGAGGTACAGTACGAAGCGTTGCATAAAGTAAGAGGCTTTGAAAAGGCGAAGTTCTTCCGCCCAGGCTATGCTATTGAATACGATTACTTCCCTCCTACGCAGTTGAAGCACACACTGGAAACGAAGCTAGTAAGCGGCTTGTACTTCGCGGGTCAGATTAACGGTACAACGGGATATGAAGAAGCAGCTTGTCAAGGCTTGATGGCCGGGGTAAACGCGGTTCGTGCTGCACGCGGCGAAGCGCCTTTTATTCTAGGCAGAAACGATGCATATATCGGAGTATTGATTGACGATCTCATTACGAAAGGCACCGAGGAACCGTATAGAATGTTCACCTCCCGAGCTGAATACAGATTACTTTTAAGACAGGACAACGCTGATCTGCGACTGACTTCGTTAGGTCATGAAATAGGTCTTGCTGGCGACCAGAGAAAGAAGTTGCTTGAGGAAAAAATTGAGCTCATTGGTTTGGGTAAGGTTGCCCTGGACAAAAGCCTGCCTTTGGATAAAATCAACACGGTTTTAACCGCTCAAGAAGAAAAGCCCGCTAAAGAGAAAACCAAGACGAACAAACTAGTAGCTCGTCCAAACATCAAGCTAGGGAATTTTGAGTCGTATTATTCAAATGAACCTTGGTGGACCGATGAGGTTATTGAACAGCTTGAAATAGACATTAAATACGGCGGCTACATTGCGCGCGAAGAAGAAAATGTTGCGAAGATGAAGCGCTTGAACGACAAGCAAATCCCAGAAAACTTTGATTATTTCAAGGTAAAAGGCCTTAGTTTTGAGGGAAGAGATAAGTTAGACGCCATTCGTCCAGCGACCATTGCACAGGCCAGCCGCATTAGTGGAATTAGCCAGAGTGATATTCATGTGTTACTCGTTTACATGGGTCGATAAAGGCAGGACCTAATTACGCTATGAGAGAAGAGTTGAAACATTGTCCTGTATGTGAGGCAACGTCGTTTGAAAAAGCAGTAGAAACTGTAGATTATTCTACGAGTAAGGAGGCATTCACAGTTCAGAGATGTACAGAATGTTCACACCTGTTTACTAGCCCCAGGGTAGTTGAAGCTGAAATTGGACCTTATTACGATAATCCAAATTATATAAGCCACACGAACGAGAACAAGAGTCTTTTTGGACAAGTATATCAGGTGCTTCGCGGCGTTAATTTGAGAAGAAAACTCTCGTATGTAAATGCTGTATATAGCGGTCAAGGAGCCGTTTTAGATTACGGTTGTGGCACAGGCCAATTCTTACAAACATTGGTACAAAGCGGGAAAAATGCGGTAGGTGTAGAAATCAATGATAATGCTCGTGCTGCTGCTCAGTCTTACAGTTCGGTAAGCGCCTCCATTAAGGGTGTAGAAAAAGGGGTTGAGGTTATTACAATGTGGCACGTCTTGGAGCACATCTATGATTTAAATGGATTACTCTCAAGTTTTAAAGAAAGATTACTTCCTGGTGGCCACCTCATTATTGCAGTACCGAACCCCGAGAGTCATGACGCCGAACATTATGGAAAACATTGGGCGGCTTGGGACGTGCCTATTCACGTACATCATTTTACAGAGAAGAGTGTTTCCAGGCTACTAGGCAACCATGGTTTTGACTTGCAAAAAGTCATCCCAATGAATATGGATAGCTACTATATCTCTTTGCTTTCAGAGCAATACAAGAGCGGTGGAGAAAGCAAGACTTTGGGTCATTGGGCTAAAGCGGTGGTTCGCGGTTTTGTGAGCAATTTAAAAGCGGGAAAAACAAATACAAGTTCAAAGATTTACGTCTTTAAACTAGGCTAATCTATTGTCCCCTAAACGCGCGGTGCAGCTGGTAACTTGCATGTGTGAGCGACGTTTTCAAATGAATGTTTCGCTCCAAATCTCTTAGGCAAGACCCAAGTGTTTTGGTAATTAATTGCGCCCCTGCAGGTACAACAGCAGTACTGAGCTTTTGAACGTTGATTGCACCAAGGTCGGTCGCTGAAGAATGTGTGGCTTGAACATTGTGGTAATAGCCACGTTCAAGGAAGTGCATTGATCTAGTAATCAATGTTTTAGCAGCTTCTTTAGGAAGTGCCGCTAATTCATTCACAATTCCCGTTATCTCTACAGGCGCACCCTTGTAGCAGGTGCGCATCCAGTTGGCGAACAGCTCAATTTGGGTGGTACTCGGATCATTTTTCGCCGTTATCGCCGCACCAAGGTTTGGCGCGAACACCATATTTAAAAGTGCCTTTAGGTTCTCAGCCTCTCCACTAAAGTGCTGCTCGAACGCGTCTTCTGTTAATGGTTTACAGTGCCACGGTGCGCAACGCGAGAGAATGGTAGGCAGTAATCTTCCTTTATTATGGGTGACAAGGATGATGTAGGTGTTGTCTAAGGGTTCCTCAATAAGTTTTAATAGCTTATTTGAAGCGCTTACTTTGATCGCTTCAGGCATCCACAATAGCAATACTCTATTTTTTCCCTCAGCCGCTGTAAGACTTAGCTTGTGTTGCAGGTTCTGAATTTCCTTTACTGGAATTTGAAGTTGTTGGTTTTTAGTGGCAATGGTTTGTTGCCAGCTGTTTGGGTCGAGAAAAGGATTTTGGATGAAGGCTTCGCGGAATTGGATCAAAAAATCATCCGAAGTGCCAGTAGTGCCGCCCGAGACAATCGGAAAGGTCAAATTCAGATCGGGATGCTCAAGTTTTGTAACACGGGTACAGCCTCGACATGATCCACACCCGGTTTCTTGCTCACACAACAGCAGCTTTGAGAGCTCCAACGCTAAAGGAAGCCCGTCCTCCCCTTGCCCGCTGGAAATCAGGTTGGCGTGGTGCAGCTTCCCTGTTGAGGTAGCGTGTTTAATCTGCTCGAGCAGGCTGTTATTGTTATATGTTCTAACCATGGATGTTACCGTAGAATTTCGCTTAAATTAGCCGACCAATTCAACACTCAAAAATATATGAAAAGCTTCGACTTCTCAGGAAAGAATGTACTCATTCGTGTGGATTTCAATGTTCCACAAGACGAAAATTTAAATATCACGGATAACACTCGCATTAAAGCAGCACTACCAACAATTACGAAAGTTGTTGAAGGTGGAGGTAAAGCGGTATTGATGAGCCATCTGGGCCGTCCAAAGGGAGAGCGTGTGGCAAAGCTCACGTTGGCTTCCTTGGTTGATGAGGTTGGGGCTTTGACGGGTACTAAGGTTCACTTCGCTGACGATTGTATCGGCGACAAAGCTGCCGAAGCTATCGCAGCAGCATCAAACGGCGAGATTGTATTGCTGGAAAACTTGCGTTACTATAACGAGGAAACTGCAGGCGATAAAGAGTTTGCCGCATCACTGGCAGAGCTTGGAGATATTTACTTGAACGACGCCTTTGGTACCGCGCACCGCGCACATGCATCAACTGCAATTATTGCAGAGTTCTTCGAAGAGGACAATAAAGGCTTTGGCACGCTAATGAACGGCGAGGTGGAGAGTATTTCGAAAGCGCTAGGAAGCGACAAAGCATCAACGGTTGCCATCATTGGAGGCGCTAAGGTGAGCTCAAAAATTGGCGTAATTACCAACATGGTAGAGAACGTAGGCACCGTTGTAATTGGCGGTGGTATGGGCTTCACATTCGTTAAGGCTATGGGCGGTTCTGTAGGTACTTCACTAGTGGAAGATGATAAGCTGGATTTGGCTAACGAACTTATTGTGAAGGCGAGGGAGTTCGGTTGTAACCTGATGATTCCAACAGACACACTGATTACTAAAGATTTTGCAGACACTCCTGCGGAGCGTGTGTGTCCAATTGGTGAAATCCCAGAAGGATATATGGGTCTGGATAACGGTCCAGAAAGTATCACTAAAGTTGAGGAAGTATTGGCCGACGCTAAGACGATTATTTGGAATGGTCCTATGGGCGTATTCGAATTTGAGAACTATGCTGGTGGAACAAAGCGCGTTGCTGAGGCAATTGCGAAAAGCACTGCGGACGGAGCATTCTCATTGATTGGCGGTGGTGATAGTGTTGCCGCTATTAACAAGTTTGGTTTTGCGGACAAAGTGAGCTACATCTCAACCGGTGGTGGCGCGATGCTAGAATTCTTGGAAGGCAAAGAGCTTCCAGGTGTTGCGGCGTTAAGCTAAATAACCCGAGAGAATTTCACTAAAGTCTACAAGAAACGGAAAGTATTGGGAGTCCAGGATCCATTCTGGGTGCTGGAACCCAACCCCGTTTTTAGCGGTAGAATATGCGTAGGTCAAAATGGTTAGCCACAGCGCGGATTTAACAGCGCCAAAGACCCCCCCGAGAATTCGGTTTATTCCGCCAAGGAAAATAGAACGCAGTATCTTGTCGATGAGGTTGCCCAAAAGCATGACCGCGGCGTAGACGGCCACAAATAAAATAACATAGGTCACCACAGGTAGGTAGTCGAACTCAAACCTGCTGCCGAAATAAGCCGTTGCTGGCTCGTGGTAAAGAAAAGAAACAATCACGGCGAGCAATACAGCAATGATTCCAGCGATTTCTTTTACAAAGCCTTTCCATATACCTTTGGCAACAAGAAACGCCGTAAAAAGCAAGATAACGAGGTCTAATCCTTTCATAGAAGCAAAATAGTGAGAAGCGAAGAATTAAAAGCCGATTGGCACCACCTTCTAGATAAACTTTCCCACCAGTTTCCTGGCGATGGCGATATCGATTTGGACGGCGTCCTGTTGCTTGTGGGGACCCAGGAGCTTCAGATGGGATACATTAAAATGAAGAAGGACGTGAAGATTAATGTGCTTCATGTTGCGATTTGTACGGTCTTAGAGCCGTATGGCTATTACGAATTTGAGAAACGTGATGAGGAGGGGTGGCCTCATTTTAAATCGCTTAAACCTCTACCGACGTTAAAGGCTGGAGAGCAGGCCATCCTGATGAAACAGGCGGTTGTCAATTACTTTAAGTCTAACGGATATCTTTAGAAAAAGAAACCCCCGAGCCAGCGGCTCGGGGGTTTTTATTTGAATCGGCCCAGGTTAGCAACCCGGGTCAGATGGATCGTAAGGAAGTAGAATGATTGAGCTTTCTACCGTTTGGTTGGCTTCAAGTTTTACAAAACCACAACCAATATGTGTGAAAGGGTTGCCGCCGCGCGTTCCTAAAATTTTAAATACAGCTTCGTAGTCGTATTCGAACTCTACCACGCCGTCAAAGCCTGTGGTATCTACCATGTAGGCCTCTTCACGGTGGCCAGGAACATCAACAGACGCTTCTACCACAACATTTTGAATGGGCAAACCGTCAGGGTTGGTCACCTTGATTCTGAACGAGTACGTAGGATTATCAATGCGACATCCTGAAAACAAAAAGGCGCTTAGCGCAAAAAGGAAAACTATCTTTTTCATTATTCTACACAACCATTAGGGTCTCCGATTGGGTAAAGTACAACATTTACGTCAATTGTCTCCCCTCGAACCAGCCTTACGTAGTTACAACCTTCATAAACCATCTTCCACGCTTTGATATCGTGGTAGGCTTCGAAGCCTGATCTAAACACCACCTGGCCACTCACGTCTGTGAAGTTGTACCATTCGGTAGAGTTTTGGATGGGTGTAAACATCTTTACCGCAGCGTTCTGCACAGGCAGTCCGTCTTCATTGGTAACGGTAACTTTAACGAAGTATTCAGTTGCATCTTCTTCACATGAAGAAAAAGTAACTGCAACTAGTAATAAAAGAAATAAGCGTTTCATGCTTGTAATTCAGTAATTTCGCCAAATCTACAACAAACGAATCGTATTAGACTAGGCTGTTATGCTTGAAAATGTTCAAAA
>CATAPZ010000305.1:0-14581 GCA_949486955.1 Cryomorphaceae bacterium
CTAGATTAGAAGATTCTGAGCACTTCAAATTGATGCCGGATCAGTTGAAGACGAATATGTCCATCATCAGCTTCCAAGTATGGGTTGGCGGTCGTGCGTTGAACAACGCCGAATTAAAGAACCTCTTTAAGGCCATTGCCACCGCTACTCACGAAGGTTTCAAGGATGGGATAAACAAAGTATTCTTCGGACAGCCGGTTCAATACGGTGATAAGAGCTTTATTCGCTTAGCTATTGGTGCGTGCAGCGTTCGTTCTTTCTTGGAAGAGGATGCGATTGATTTGCACAACGATTACCGCGTGATTGAGATTATCGAAGACTACGCGAAAAAAATGTTTGGTTGATTTCGACCAAGGACATATCGAAAGTAATTGCCCAATCACAGGGGCAGGTGAATGAGCAGGACACGAGTCTGATCGTTGCTCACTTACCAGCACTTAATGAACGACTAGCCTTTCTGAGCGAATCATTTTCGAAGAACACCTTACATGCCATTGCAGTAAAGACGAACCCGCATCCCAAGATGTTAAAGCATCTCGTGGATTTAGGCTACGGGCTTGAGGCTGCTTCTATTGAAGAGGTGAATATGGCCATTGCAGCGGGGTGCTCACCAGATAAAATCGTCTTTGACTCCCCGGTTAAAACGCGCAGTGAAATCGACTGTGTCGCGGGAATGACCGGTATGTTAGTGAATGTGAACTCCTTGGGTGAATTGGACCGATTTCCTGCAAACCCAACCTGTATCGTAGGTATTCGCGTTAATCCACAAGTTCATACTGGCGCACCTGAAATGTTTGATGTAAGTCGCAACGAAAGTAAGTTTGGCGTACCTGTTTCGAATGCTGAGGCCATTCTAGAGGCCGCTTTAGCGTATCCGGTACAAGCCTTGCATATGCACAGCGGTTCACAAATGAAAGATCTCGAGGTTCAGCGCCAAGCGCTCATTTCCTTAAAGCAGTTAGCCGATCAAATCAATGCTGTTGAACCAGGAAAAATAAACACCCTGGACATCGGTGGTGGACTGCCGTCTGAGTCTCTTTCTGGATCTAGCCGTATGGCGGAATATGGCGCCATTGTGCAAGAAATCTTTGCTGATTCACAGTACTACTTAGTGACCGAATTTGGACAGTGGGTGCATGCTGAGGCTGGATTTGCACTTTCTCGTGTAGAGTATGTTCTGGATCAAAGTCGTGTTTTTATTCATCTCGGTGCCGATTTCTTTATGCGTGATGCTTATACCAAGGCGCGGCCATTCGCGTTGAATATTTGGGACGATGTGGGTATAAAAATCGAAGGTCCAGCGCACAATTTCGATGTTGCAGGACCGTTGTGTTTTGCTGGCGATTATCTGGCCCATGGTGTAGCATTGCCCACGGATACTGCGGAGGGAAATTGGCTTAGTATCAGTAGTACAGGAGCCAACACGTATGCTTTGTGGTCCCGCCATTGCTCGAGAACAGTGCCGAAATGTATCGCATTTGATGGTGAGAAAACCACTATTTGGAGCGAACGTACGACAATCAATTATTAATCTTATTTTTGGAACACAAGTCGCGATAAATGAAAAAAATATTTTCACTCTTAATGGTCGTTCTTTCCACTGCCGCTTTTGCGCAGGTGATGACCGTTAGTGTTGATGACGATAGCTGGGAAGTGTGTCCTACAGATGTAGTGAATGTGAACGTGAGTCGTTCAACTCCTTCCAACAATGCTATTGCCATGAACGGATCATCTACCTATTTGGAAATCCCTTATTCAACCTATACCTCATTTGGCACCTCAAGCTTTTCCGTAGAATTCTGGGTGAGTTTGAATTCAGTATCTCAGTTGACGTATTTAGCATTCAACCGCAGCGCGACAAACCAAGGTTGGGCAATTTACGTTGATCAGCAAGGGCATGTTGGTTTCGGTGCGGTAGACGGTATAGGCGGATTTGATAATATGACGGGTAACATTACCGATATCAATGATGCTTCTTGGCACCATGTGGCAGTTACCTGGAACCGCGGTACGACAACGGCTACTTTATACATTGACGGCGGATTCGAGACTTCAAAAAATATGTCATTAGGCGATGTAAGTTCTAATGCGTCGACTTACCTAGGTTACGGATTAAGCTTCTTTACAGGGGCTCCTGTGTTCGCCAATGCTGAGTTTGATGAGTACCGCGTTTGGTCTGAGGAGCGTTCTTCAGGAGATATTCAGACGTACATGTCAACACATTTGAATCCAGCTTCATTCCCGACACTTGCACAGAATTTTGACTTTAACGAGTTAGTAAGCACCACGGGTTGGGTAGACTGCGTAGAAGGAGAGGTTGCGTCTGCAGGAACAACTGCTCCATCAATTTCTTTGGCAGGCGGTCCTGCAATGACCTTCAACTTTGCTTATTCTTGGAACACCCTAGTTACAGGATTAGCGCAAAGTGGTCCGAACTTTCAAGAGACCTTTGATGCTGACGACACTGTTTTAGTAAGTACAGGTTATTGCAAGTACGAGGCTTTCGATACCGTTTACGTCACTGCATTGGATTGTGACACACTTACAGATCCACGAGACGTTGCTGCAGTATTTGCGCCAACAGCCTTTACACCAAATGGTGACGAGAAAAACGACTATTACATTGTTAAGGCGAATGCCATCAGCTACTTTGAAATGCAGGTGTATAATCGCCTTGGAAACATCTTATTCTACAGCAAAGACATCAATACTGGATGGGACGGTACTTTTGACAATGGCACATGCTATGAAGGCGTATATGTCGCGAAGATTATTTACCGTGATCTTGAAGGCATAGAGTATGTGAAGTACCAGCAGTTCACTCTAATGCGATAGAAAAGTTGAAAAACATAAAAAAACCGCAGGTAATTCCTGCGGGTTTTTTTATTCCGTCAGTGGTGCTTACGCCCGGGTCCAAACGGTACTTCGACCGAGCCAAGTGATGCCTAGGACATATCCTTTAAAGTACAGAGTGCCGTCCTCTTGCAGCAAACAATAGCATTCGTAGGTTTTGCCGTTGTTTGGATCATAGATGGTGCCTTCTTGCCATTCCTTTTCAGACGAGTTCCATTTCAACTCTTTTAGAATGACAAGATTCATCAGTTGTCTTTTAGTAAGCGCAGGGTCTTCATTGAATTCATCCACACGAGGCGTAGAGCCGTCCGAGTTCGCTGGGTCTTCTAACCAGATGATACGACCGTAATACAGACCTTTTTCTTCGTAGATCTCAATCTTAGACGATTTGATATCGTTGTACCAAGTCCCTAAGATTTCATTCTGAGCAAAGGACTGAAGCCCTGCAAATAGGCTCAAAACTACAAGCCAATTTCTCATGTCAGGAGTTTTTGAGTTCTCTGTCGTTCTTCGCACCGCTTACACTGGCGTTCAGCTCGAAGCCGATGATAAGGCCAAAGGCATTCACATAAATCCACAGGAGCATGATGAGTAGCGTACCTATAGAGCCGTAGAACTTGTTGTAGGTCGAGAAGTTTTCGACGTAGTAGCCGAATCCATTCGAAGAAACAATGATTAAAATGGTCGCAAGGATAGATCCAGGACTGATGAATCGCCAATCGGTCCCTCGAACAGGTCCGTAGTTGTAGACCAATGAAATACCCACTAAGATGGTCGCAAGCAAGACCAATAGACGCAACCAATAAATAATGGTCGCACTGTAGGCCAAAATATATCCTTGATCGGCAAGCCACCCTGTGAATCCTTGAGAAAAGATTAGGGCTACTAACGCCACTAAAATCAAAATAGTTAGGGCGATGGTCAATAAGAATGCACTTAAGTATTGCCACCAGAAATTTTTGACATCACGAATGTTATAACTAATCCCCAGATTAGAAACCAAAGAAAGTGTGCCGTTCGTTGCAAAAAGCATGGCTGCGATGAAGGTCACTGATAAGAGTCCACCGCGCTTGATTGTCAAAATATCTTCGATGGCATCAAAGGCCATGTCGTGGGTGGATGGCGGCAGTACATCGCCAAGCACTGCGAATAATTCCATTTGAAATGTATCAATAGGCAGATAGGCAATCAAGGTGAAAATAAAGATGATGCCTGGGAAGAGGGCTAAGAAAAAGCTAAAGCTTACAGAACCAGCACGCGTTGAAATAGCGCCTTCATAGATTCCTTGAAAAAAGAAATAGAGGACATCCCATACCGACAATCCGTCAAAGAATGGCGGTTTAATAAGGCTTAATGTATTACGCAGGGCGCTGTACATAGTTAAACAGGTTACTTATTATTGATCAATGGCTTTTAAGGACATATCTAAACTAGCAATTTGATGGGTAAGTGCGCCAATACTTATAAAATCTACTCCACATTCTGCATAAGCAACCAGTGATTCTTTTGTAATCCCACCGCTACTTTCCGTTTCGGCTTGGTCACCAATTAGGGCAACTGCCTCCACAGTTTGTGTTGGAGTGAAGTTGTCGAGCATGATGCGGTCTGCGCCAGCTTCTAAGGCTTGACGTACCTCGTTCAAATCTCTGGTTTCAACCTCGATCTTCAGGTCTTTATCCTTAGACGCTAGGTATGTGCGAACACGTTTTACGGCAGGTAAAATACCTCCAGCAAAATCAATGTGATTGTCTTTGAGCATGATCATATCGTACAATCCCATGCGGTGATTGCCTCCACCGCCCAATTGTACCGCCCACTTTTCTAGTATTCGTAAACCAGGTGTGGTTTTACGCGTATCCAACACTGTACACTTCGTATGCGATATCATGGCAGCGTATCTTGAAGCACTCGTTGCAATCCCTGATAGGCGCTGCATGTAATTCAATACTAGTCGCTCTGACTGCAATAATTTGACAGCATTTCCGTCTACTTCTAAGACAATATCCCCAGGTGAAATGGGACTTCCGTCCTTGATGAAGACCTTAACTACTGCTGAAGGATCAATATATGTGAATAGGTATTCTGCAAGAGCGACACCTGCAATAATTCCAGGCTCCTTAATGAGCAAACGAGCCCTTCCTCGCTTTTGAACATCTAGACAGCTCAGCGAACTATGGTCACCGTCACCAATATCCTCGGCAATTGCAAGGTCAAAAGACGGTTGTAGCGCCTTAAAATCTGGAGTCCAATTTCTTGAAATCATAAAATACTCAACTCTTTGGTAGGTCTGCCGGCAAGTTAGCATCTTTGCCCTAGCTATGAAGATTGTATTTCTCGTTATTGGTAAAACTTCTGAACGCTGGATAGAGGACGGAATGAACGTGTTCTTTAAGCGGTTGAAGCATTATCAAAAGACTGAATTCCATGCTTTGCCTGATGTCAAAGGCGGTGGAAAGATGACTCCTGAGGCTCTTAAAGAAGCCGAAGCAGCGGTCTATGAGAAGTTTATAGAGTCTACGGATACAGTAGTCCTCCTCGATGAAAATGGCAAAGAGTACCACAGCCGTGGATTTGCCAATCAGATTCAAAAGTGGCGCAATGCGGGGCCAAAAAGATTGGTTTTTATTGTTGGGGGTGCTTTTGGTTTTGCTCCTTCGATGTACGAAAGGGCAAACACGCAAGTCTCAATGAGTAAAATGACCACCTCGCACCAATTGATTCGTGTAATTTTCCTCGAGCAACTTTACCGTGCAATGACGATATTGCGAGGAGAACCTTACCACAACGATTAATCGAATTATGGCAGCCAATTCTTTTGACGGCATTTTACGAGATTTAAAGGCGGGCAAATATGCACCGGTGTACTTCTTTTCAGGAGAGGAGCCTTTCTATGCCCAACAATTGTTGGACTACATCGAACATAACGCGTTGGACGAGGCAGAGCGGAGTTTTAATCAGACCGTCCTTTACGGTAAGGACACCAACATGCTCCAAATTCTCGAGGAAGCCAAGCGCTTTCCTATGATGAGTGATAAAATGGTGGTCTTGGTGAAAGAAGCGCAGCACCTCAAGGCTGCAGACTGGGAATTACTCTCCGGTTATCTCGAGCAACCGCAGCCTTCTACTATATTGGCTTTCGGCCACATGCATAAAAAGTTGGATAAGCGGTCCAAGTCGGGCAAGGCAATTAAGGCAAAGACGGTTTTCTTGGAAAGTGATCCGCTGCGCGATTACCAGGTTATTCCTTGGTTAGAAGGACAGCTAGGATCCAAAGGATTCCAGGCAAGCACTGCAGTCGTTGCAGCAATGGCCGAGCAAGTAGGGACCGATCTGAGTCGCTTGTTCAAAGAAGTGGACAAGCTCGATGTAGCGATGGGTGAGAATCGCTCCTTGACCCCCGAGGATATTGAACGCCACATCGGTATTTCGAAAGATTACAACAACTTTGAGTTGGTTGGGGCGATTGCCTACCGGGACCTGGCAAAGGCATTTAAAATTGTCCACTATTTCTCGAAAAACCCTAAGGAGCATCCTGTTCAGATGATCACGGGAATACTCTTCAATTTCGTCAATAACCTCATTCAGTACCACAGTATGAAGGGCAAGGCCGAAAAGCAGATTGCCTCGGCGCTCAAAGTGCATCCGTACTTTTTGAAACAGTTTTCTGCCGCTGCTAGGCATTACAACAACGACCAAGCTCACATGATGCTCGCTGAATTGCTTGAGTTTGATAGAAAGTGTAAAGGGGTCATTCCTTCGAGTTCGAATGAATATGAACACCTACGGGAATGGCTCATAAAATGTGCACTTTAGACCGTACCTTTGGGTGACCCATACGTACAGATGAAAAAACTTTTCCTCTTCCTAATTCTTATGTTGTCTGCCTCTGCGGCTTTTGCGCAGGGAAGAATCCTGCGTGGATTCGTTTACGAGAAAGACGGTGGTGCACCCATTCCATATGCCAATATCGTAGTAGAGGAGGACCGCTTAGGTGCCACAACAGATTTTAACGGTTACTTCCAACTTTCCGAAGTACCCGTTGGTGCGAAGACTATTACAGTCACATACCTTGGGTACAAAACCGAAAAGATTGACGCGAGGGTCTTTAAAAACAAGCCGGCCTCAATCAAAGTCTACCTCGAGGAAAGTACAGAGATGCTGAATACTGTGGATATAAATGTTGCACGTCTGCAGCGTAAAACCAAGGTCAATACAGCGGTGGTAAGTCTAAATCCTAAAAACATCGAAACTTTCTCCGCAGGCGGTGATCCAGATCTGATGAAGGCCTTAGCAGTACTTCCAGGTGTTGTGACCACTGGTGATCAAGGTGGCCAATTGTACATCAGAGGTGGCGCACCGATACAGAATTTGGTGTTGCTCGATGGAATGATCATTTACAATCCGTTTCATAGCATAGGCTTTTTCTCGGTATTTGATACAGACGTATTGCAGGACGCAAAGGTGTATACAGCAGGATTTGGCGCTCAATACGGGTCACGCAATTCGTCGGTCATGGATATTACCACGAGAGATGGGAACCGTTCTGAGCTAAAGGCAAAGGGATATGCATCTACTTACATGAGCAAACTTCTTGTTGAAGCTCCTATTGGAAAAAGAGATGAAAATGGTCTCGCAAACAACAGCCTGTTTCTCAGTGGAAAGACCTCTTATTTACGTCAAGCAGCTCCCATCTTTTACCCTTATGTACAAACCAGATTTGGAGGATTGCCATTCACCTTCAATGATATTTACGGAAAGTTTACCACACAGAATTCTTCGGGATCAAAGTTGAGCGCAAAGGCCTTTAACTTTAGCGATGCGGTCATGCTTGACAGCGCTCAGGGTATCCAATGGAACAGTACGGGATATGGAGTGAATTTCCTTGTAGTACCCCCGGCATCAGCGACCTTGATCGAAGGTGATTTTGCCCAGAGTTCCTACTTCATTCAAAGCACGGAGAATCCTGATCAGCCGCGCAGCTCAAGAATCAACGGGTTCAACGGGGGATTAAACTTTACCTACTTTTTGGGCAAGGCTGACGAGATCAAATACGGTATTGATTTGATAGGGTACAACACGCGTTTCGATTACACCAACGCTTTAGGTCTGAAGTTGAATCAAGAGGAGAATACTACAGAGTTAGGAGGATATTTCAATTACAGGAAGGTAACCCCGCTTTTGGTATTGGAGCCAGGTTTACGCCTTCATTATTACGGTTCGCTCTCAGAGCTGAGTGTAGAACCACGCTTAGGACTGAAATATAATATCACTGAGGACTTTAGATTTAAGGCATCAGGTGGACGCTACAGTCAGAACTTGGTTGCTGCGAATTCCGACCGTGATGTAGTCAATCTATTTTATGGCTTCCTAAGTGGTGCAACTGATTTGCCAACCTCCTTCAGAGATAGACCGATTACTTCAAGGCTTCAAAAAGCCGTGCACGGGGTTGCCGGATTTGAATATGACCTAGGTAAACACTGGGACATCAATTTGGAATCGTACGTCAAGGACTTCTCACAGATTACAAACATCAATAGAAACAAGCTCTATGATGATATTCCTGTGTACAGTGATCGCCCGGAGATTTTACGCAAAGATTTTATTGTAGAACGAGGTCTTGCATACGGTTACGATGCGGTTATGAAATACGAGAAAGGACGCTATTACTTGTGGGCAGTATATGCCTGGAGTATGGTGACTCGAGACGATGGGATTCAAGTATACAACCCGAACTTCGACCGCCGTCACAACATCAATCTTGTGGGTAATGCGAAGTTAGGCAAGGAAGAGAAGTGGTTTTTATCCGTGCGTTGGAACTTAGGAACTGGCTTCCCATTTACACCTACTCAGGGATATTACCCTGGAATTGATTTCTTGGATCAATTTGGAAATCCTGACATCGATTTTGATTACATCACTGCGAATGGCGACCCAAGTGTCCTTTATGGAGATCTTAATAGCAAGCGATTGCCAACCTATCATCGATTGGATGCCTCGCTAAAATATTCGACCAAAACGGAGGCCGGTGCTTATGAGGTAAATTTTGGTGCCACGAACATCTATAACCGTGAGAATATCTTTTATTACGATCGGACGTCTGCCCAGCGCGTGAATCAATTGCCGATAATGCCGACGATTAGCGCAAGTTTTGCCTTTTAATTGGCGCAGAAAAGAGGTACTTTTGCCCTGTTTTGATTCAAATTATGGCGAGTACTAAATACATCTTCGTTACCGGCGGGGTAACATCATCACTTGGAAAGGGAATCATTTCAGCTTCTTTGGCGAAATTGCTGCAAGCACGTGGTTACCGCGTGACTATACAGAAGTTGGACCCTTATATCAATGTTGATCCAGGAACCCTTAACCCTTATGAGCACGGCGAGTGTTACGTAACAGAAGATGGTGCTGAGACAGATTTGGATTTAGGTCACTACGAGCGATTCTTGAATAGACCTACTTCGCAAGGAAACAACGTGACTACAGGTCGGATTTACCAGAGCGTCATTGATAAAGAACGTCGTGGCGACTTCCTCGGAAAAACAGTACAGGTAATTCCACACATCACTGATGAAATCAAGAATCGTGTGAAGATTCTTGGTGAAACCGGGGATTTCGATATTGTGATTACTGAAATTGGTGGTACCGTAGGGGATATCGAAGCATTGCCGTACATCGAAAGTGTTCGTCAGTTAAAGTGGGAGTTGGAGAAAGATTGTATGGTCATTCACTTGACACTTCTTCCGTACCTGCGCGTAACAGGAGAGTTAAAAACCAAACCTACTCAACATAGTGTAAAAACAATGTTGGAGAGTGGTGTACAGCCTGATGTCTTGGTTTGTAGAAGCGAGCATGCAATCGACGATGATATTCGCAGAAAATTAGCGCTATTTACCAATGTTCGTCAGAAGAATGTTATTGAATCTCGCGATGCGAACACCATCTACGAAGTGCCTATCATGATGTTCAAGGAAAAGCTCGATGAGGTGGTGTTGGATTATTTCAATCTTCCGCAAGACACAGCTCCGGATTTGGACAAATGGCGTGAATTCTTGTCGAGATTACAGTATCCTAAGCGCACTGTTGAGATAGGTTTGATCGGAAAGTATGTAGAGCTTAAAGACAGTTATAAATCCATTTCCGAGGCGTTCATTCATGCAGGAGCTGCCAACGAAGTAGAAGTCAAGGTACGTTGGATTCACTCTGAGCATCTGACACCAAAGAACGCAAAAGAACTTTGTAGGGGATTGGATGGTGTACTCGTTGCGCCAGGCTTCGGAGAACGTGGTTTCGAAGGTAAGGTAGCTACCGTTCAGTATGCGCGCGAAAACAAGATCCCATACTTCGGTATTTGTTACGGAATGCAAGCGGCAGTCATCGAGTATGCGAGAAATGTACTTGGTTGGACCGATGCGAATACCACGGAAGTGAACCCAAAAACAGAGAAACCGGTTATTGCATTAATGGATGAGCAGATGCATATCACGGATATGGGTGGAACCATGCGTCTTGGTGCACAGAAATGTACCCTCGAAGAAGGCACTAAGGCCTACGACGCATATGACGAAGTAAATATCAGTGAGCGCCACCGCCACCGTTACGAATTTAACAATGAATACAAAGAAGAATTGGTAGCAGCCGGTCTACATACTTCAGGTATCAACCCCGATAGTGGATTGGTTGAAGTGGTAGAAGTTGGGGACCATCCGTTCTTCGTAGGAGTACAATACCACCCTGAATACAAGAGTACCGTACTAAACCCGCACCCGCTTTTCGTGTCCTTCGTAAAAGCCGCGGACGAATACCGCCAAAAAAAATAACATGGAGGAGAATAAAGGAATAGATAAGAATCAAATCGCCGGATTTTTGCTCATTGGAGCAATCATGCTTGGCTTTTTATGGTGGAACAGCAGTAATGCACCTGAAGTTCAGCCTGAAAGCAGTACTGAGGTAGTTGAAGAAGTAGCAGCCGATGCACTGAGTGAAGATGCCAAGCCTGCTTTGGAAGTGGAAGCTGTGGCCGATTCAAATGCATTTACAGCGCAACAGGTAACCATCAGCAATGCTGAGTTAAGTTTGACCTTCTCTTCAGCAGGAGCATCGCTAACAAGTGCAGCATTAGCAGATTACCATACATACGACGACACTGCTAAAACTGAAGCGCTTGATTTGGTAAAAGGAAATAGCCAGGTGTTCGATCTGCAACTTCCTGGAGGCGATGCATTGAGCGCCAAAGAGTTCGAGATTGTATCGAGTGCTCCTCGTTCAGTGGTCTTTTCTGACGGTACTACTAAGGTGAGTATTGAACTGGCAGAGGTAGGGTACGATTATTCCTTTGTGGTAACCGGTACTGCAAATGCTACAGGAAAACCAGAACTATACTGGGAGCGCAGTGCACAGCGTACAGAGAAAGGTATTAGTACGGAGCGCCAATATTCAAGCTTTGTCTACCAGGTCACCGAAGACGGCGATGTAGAGCATCTTGCCGGTCGCGGTTCGGACGATAGTGAAGCAACCGAACCGATCAACTGGTTGGCGCAAAAACAGCGTTTCTTTTCATTAATTGTTCATCCTGAGAAAGGATTTACCACTGCAAAGATTGCAACAGTTAATGGCGACGATAAGAACGAAAATCTCATCAAGGAATACACGGCTACGGCAACGTTGAATCAGACTGTGAGTGGTGCGTATACGCTTCCATTTAAAATGTATGCGGGCCCAAATCAATATCAATTACTAAAAACCTATGGACAGGGTTACGAGAAGGCCATCAACTTTGGTTGGGGGATTTTCGGAGCTATTGGTCGCGGGGTTGTAGTGCCTATTTTCAATTGGCTTGAAGGCTACGGTTTTGGGTATGGTTTGATCATTTTAATCATGGTGTTGATCATCAAATTGACACTTAGCCCATTAACCTTTGCTTCATACCGTTCAATGGCGAAGATGCGTGTTCTGAAGCCAGCGATTGATAAGATTAACGAAAAGTATCCGGCAGATAAGGATAAAGTACAAAAACAACAAGCGATCATGAATTTGTACCGTGAAGCCGGAGCAAGCCCATTAGGCGGTTGTGTTCCAGTAATTGTACAAATGCCTATCCTATTCGCGATGTTCCGATTCTTCCCTGCATCAATAGAGTTGCGTGGAGAGAGCTTCCTATGGGCGACCGATCTGAGTACATACGATAGCATTATTTCATGGTCGACAGAGATTCCACTTATCTCGACGTTCTTTGGAAACCACCTTTCGCTGTTCACCTTGCTTATGACCGTTTCGACGATTCTCTACACTTGGATGAACCAACAAATGACTCCTCAAACTGGTTCGAGTGAGCAGATGAAGCAGATGCGTGTCATCATGTATTTGATGCCTGTAATGTTCATGTTCGTGTTGAATAGCTTCCCGTCAGGATTGACGTACTACTATTTCTTATCGAATATCATAACCTTCTCTATGCAATGGGGTATTCGTAAGACTGTAAACGACGATGCCATCTTGGCCAAGATTGAGGAAAAACGCACTCAGCCTAAGAAGGAAAGCAAGTTCCAGCAGCGTCTTGCAGAAATGCAACGTCAGCAGAATAAAAATAGATCTCAACGCAGAAACGGATAATCTTTTCTATGAGCGTATTGTATAAGAGAGCCCCGCAGATTTCTGCGGGGCTCCTTGTTTAACACATCTCAATGGTTCGCTTTACGAAATCAATGATGATCGGGCCACCAGTGCAGCCGCCAATCTCTTTTAGATTAACATCGCTTTCATCGTTGCTTATTATCCAAGCACCGCTTTTATGTCTGCGCAGTGTACCTTCCTCCCAAACATCTCCAGGTTTAGCGAACATCCATATTGCATTCGAGTTCTCGGAAATAAGCAGAGCTACATGTCCGTCTTCAACGACTACGATGATTTCATCCCCCAAGGATTTGCCTCCCAATTCTGCGAAGACTACTTCATAGGTATAGGTACCGTTCGCTGGCACTTCACTTTGTGGATGGTTGGAGAGCATCATCAGTACGCCGATGATTATGGAGGGTAGAAATCGCATAAACTCAATATAAAAAAAGCCCCGCAGGAAACTGCGGGGCTTTTTTTATTTTATGTGGAACGATGATTAGTGATTCACGTGCGTCACTACACCGTTAACGTAGTCGTAATCGCCTGAACCGTCTTGGCGCAATTGCCAGATGATGGTAGCTACGCTATAATCAGCTTCCATACCTGTTGGTAGAGTAGGCTTAGTGATTTCGAGTTGAACCGCTGAGTAGCGCGTACCAAATACATCACCGGCTGCGTAAGAACCGCCCAATGCATTGATGTCGCTAAGGTTCATACCCCATGGACCTAAGGTTACTGATGAAGTGTCTGCAACGTTTGCGTCTGGGCTTTTCGTCCAACCTTTAACTGCTGTCGTCGCGTGGCCGAATAATGCTTCATCGTGCGTATAAGTAGTACCCGATGCGATCAAGAATACTCCTGAAGCAACCTCTGCAGCGTCTTGCGACCAAACAGTAGGTGTTGCACCTGATCCCGTCGTTACCTTAGGTAGAGAGCTTACTTGGTTTAGATCTACGCCGCCGCCGTAGTCTTTAGCAACAACACCGTTGAGTAGCAAGTACGATTGTACCATGAATACTTCATCGATTTTCGTTTGTAAACACTTGATGCGTGGATATACTACCAATTTACCTGCTGTATCAATAACTTCTGCCTCTACACCGAAAGCAACTTCATCAAAGATCGCTGATGCTGCAGCGCCTGTTGGATTTTGACCTTGGTCTGTGTTATTTACGTAGAAATTTGGAACACCAGAGGTAGGGAAGTTGTCGTCAAATGCACCCGAGGCTGCATTGTCAACGGCAAACCAATCACCAACGTGGTTAGCGACAAGTACTACACTATCTCCAAGAATACCGTCAATCATTGTCATGATTTCAGCACCGTTTGGACAGTACTGACACCATGCGCCAGTAGTTTCAATTACTAAAGGACGAGCCTGATCAGTTACAGTCAAAGAGTCTCCAGGATAGGTTGCTGGAGCTGGCTCAGGACCTCCTGTCTCACAAGAGGTCATGAATAAAGCGCCTGCTACGGCACTAAGGGCAAATAATTTTTTCATAAGTCGGTTGCGATCTTTATTGATCTGAATTACGAAAATAACTCATTTTCCAATACCCACAACCTCTGAAAAGTAAACGGGTAGGTGGTCTGAGTATCCGTTCTTAAAAAAGTCGCCCTGCCAACGGCGCCGGGGCTTTAAGCCTCCCCATTTAGCGTCTTTTTCTAGTAGCAGCGGTAGATCGCAGGCTTGCACGTGAACAGGGAAATTCGCGATCCCGCCGTCAATGGCGTTCCATCGTCCTTGGTATTTGTAGGTGCCAGCTGCCCCAACTTGAGTAGCAACGTGCCAAGAAGGGCCGTATTCTTGCGTTAGTGGATCGTTGAAATCGCCGACGATAATGGTTGGTGACTTGCAGGAATCTAGAGCCGTCAATATAGCCGCAATGGCGAGGTTGCGCTTCCATTGACTTTCTCGACTGCCTCCTCGTTTTGAGGGTAGATGAACCACCACGAGATTGAACCGCTTCTCGCTAATCGCATACCGGACAAATAGCGCGTCTCTGGTCAGAAGCGAGTCGTTGGAATATCTAATACGGTCACTATGCAGGACTTGAATACGCTCCCGGTCATAGATTACAGCGCAGTCAATCCCTCTAAAATCCGGGCTATCGAA
>CATAPZ010000306.1:0-4846 GCA_949486955.1 Cryomorphaceae bacterium
TTCGATGAAAGCAGCAACTATGATACGGCCATTTACCATTACTTCGCTGGTGACCGACTAGATCTTAAAATGAGCGGACGTCAGAAGCAAGGTTTACGCTACGGTGAAAACCCGCATCAGGAAGCAGCCTACTTCGGTAACCTCGATGATGCACTTGAGCAAATCCACGGCAAGGCATTGAGCTACAACAACCTTTTAGATATAGACGCTACGGTAAACCTTATTCGCGAGTTCGAGGAGACTACCATTGCAATCATCAAGCACAACAATGCTTGTGGCTTAGCTACACGCCCATCCCTTGCAGAGGCATGGGACGATGCATTGGCTGGTGACCCTGTGAGTGCTTTCGGTGGTGTGATTGCTGCAAATAGAGTTGTAGATAAAGCCACTGCCGAGAAGATGAATACATTGTTCTTCGAAGTTTTAATGGCTCCTGGATACGATGAGGACGCTCTAGAAGTCTTAAAAAGTAAAAAGAACCGAGTGCTTTTAATCTTGAAAGACTACGAAGTTCCTGCATACAACGTCCGCACTGTTCTAAATGGAACGTTGGTACAAGCAAGAGACGCAAAATCAGAGCGCGCAGCAGATATGGAGACTGTGACGAAGGTTGCACCTTCAGATCAGCAGCTCGAAGATCTCGAGTTCGCAGCAAAAATCTGTAAGCATACGAAGTCAAATACGATCGTCTTAGCCAAGGGCGGCCAATTGTTAGGGTCAGGAACAGGCCAGACATCTCGCGTAGATGCTTTGAACCAAGCCGTAGAAAAAGCAAACCGCTTTGGTTTTGACCTCAGCGGTGCAGCAATGGCTTCGGATGCATTCTTCCCGTTCCCAGATTGTGTGGAGATTGCAGATAAGGCAGGAATCACCTGTGTTATTCAACCTGGAGGCTCTATCCGTGATAAGGAAAGTATCGCTTATTGTGACGAGAATGGATTGGCAATGGTTACTACGGGAATCCGTCACTTCAAACACTAATTTTTATTACCTTCAAGCCATGGGTTGGTTAAGTTTCATGACAGAGGATATAGCGATTGACTTGGGTACAGCCAATACGCTTATCACATATCAAGACAAGGTGGTGGTTGACTCTCCATCTATAGTCGCACAAGACAGAAGAACAGGGCAGATTATTGCCGTGGGGAAAGAAGCGCGTCAAATGCACGGGAAGACGCACGAAAATATCAAAACCATCCGTCCTTTGAAGGATGGTGTGATTGCAGATTTCGAAGCTTCTGAATACATGATTCGCGAGCTCATTAAGAGCATCCCAGCCTTCAAAAAAAGACTCTTCCCTCCAAGCCTTCGTATGGTAGTTTGTATTCCTTCGGGCATTACTGAAGTTGAAAAGCGTGCCGTAAGAGACTCAGCAGAACACGCCAATGCGAAAGAAGTATACCTCATCCATGAACCTATGGCTGCAGCTGTGGGAATCGGCGTGAACATCCTCGAACCAAAAGGAAATATGATTATTGATATCGGTGGTGGGACAACAGAGATTGCCGTACTTGCCATGGGTGGTATCGTCTGTGATAAATCTATTAAAGTTGCTGGTGATGTTTTTACCAATGACATCGCCAACTACATGAGAACACAACACAACCTGTATGTTGGTGAACGCACCGCAGAAAACATTAAGATTTCAGTTGGAGCAGCGCTAGAAGAGCTCGATGAAGCACCTGAACCGTTCCAGGTTCAAGGTCGTGACCTTCTAACAGGGAAGCCAAAGCAGGTAAGTGTTACTCACGGTGAAGTTAGCCGAGCGCTAGAGAAGAGTGTAACTCGTATTGAAGATGCTATCATGGAAGCTTTGAGTAATACACCTCCTGAGCTTGCGGCGGATATCTTCAACAGCGGTATCTACCTCGCCGGTGGAGGGTCTATGCTTCGTGGGTTAGACAAGAGAATTTCGATTAAGACTGACCTTCCTGTTTACGTTGCTGAGGATCCACTTCGCGCAGTTGTACGAGGAACAGGTGTCGTCCTCAAGAATATCGATCACTTCAAGACCGTTTTAGAAAACTAAATAGCCCGCCATGCAGCAACTGATACTCTTCTTGTCGAGGTATCGCAATAATCTGTTGCTCTTAGCCCTATTGCTATTGGCGGTTGTACGTCATTCCTTTAAGAATCCCGTTTCAGAACATTGGATCAATACAGTGGGTACTGGGGTTGCTGCTACATTTACCGATGCTACCAATGGATGGAAAAATTACTGGTCGCTCGAAGAGGTAAATGATGAGCTGGCGAGGGAAAATGCTGTTCTAAAAGCCGCCATGTGGTCAAATTCTGCTCCTGAGTTTGCCGCCACCTCGGAGTATGATTATATACCAGCCAAGGTCATTAATCACAGTTACAAAAAAGTCAATAACTACATTATCATTAATGCAGGTAAACGACTTGGTGTGCAGCCTGGAATGGGTGTGGTTAGCGCCCAAGGGTGGGTAGGCACCGTGAGTGAAAGCACAAGAAACTATGCCTATATTTTGCCTTTTACGCACAGCAAAGGAGGTATTGGTGCCCGCATTGAAGGAAAAGGATTGGGACAATTGAGTTGGTCGGGGTCGGTTGAAACAGCACTTCTGAACGATATTGAACGCGAATTTGAGCCAAAACCAGGCGATAGTATTTACTCCTATACTCGCGTAGAAATCGCACCCCCTGTATTGACAGGTATTGTGCATAGTGCGTCGCAGAGTGAAGAAGACTTGAGCTGGAATGCCAAAGTAAATCTGACGACGGACTTCATGAATTTGGATTGGGTATATGTATGCCAATTCAAAGGGAAAGAAGAATTGGACACTTTAAAACTTAATATGGAATGAATGTAGGTCGCATACTTGGCGTTGCCGTTCTTGCCATTACGGTCCAATGGTTGCTCATCCAAGATTTGCCATTGACGGATTACGGAAACCCCTATATCTATTTGTGGGCATTCTTTGTGATTCCATTTAACACCCCGAGAATGACCACCTATGTATTGGCCTTTATCATAGGTTCTACCCTCGACAGTCTTGAGCAGAGCGGCGGTGCACATACTATTGCTGCGCTCATGACCATCGCTGCAAAGCCGTCTATTGAAAGCTTCCTTTACGGATTCAGAGAGGAAAACTCCAACCATACATTAAGCGGACTTCCGTTGGCGAATTTCTTACCACTCGCCTTCCTCTTGGTCCTTCTTCACCATTCGTTATTATTTACTGTAGAAAACAGTGGATTTTCTCAATTTTCAGCACTTGGACTTCGTATCTTGATGTCAACCCTCAGCACTGTTGGGTTACTTACGATCGCTCATTTTCTTTTGTCCAAACGCTATGCAGCATAAAGCAGCATTCTATTCGGTTATCGTCCTGATCACATTGATATTCAGTGTGCGTCTGTTCAATATTCAGATCATGAATGATGAATACGCGGCGCGGGCAGAACGCAATGCTACGCAAACAGAGAAATTGTACGCGCCGCGCGGTTACATCTATGATCGAAACGGTCAACTCATGGTGGGAAACAGCCCAACGTACGACCTTATGGTGAGTCCCTATTTAGTAAAGGATTTAGATACAGTGCAGCTTGGTAGACTGCTCGATTTAGAAGTAGTGGACATCAAGAAGCGTTTGGAAAAAGCCAAGAAGTACAGCTATTTCCGCAGCAGCATGTTCATGAAGATGTTGCCCAAAGAGCACTACGCACGAATTAATACTGAACTCAAGAAGTTCGCTGGATTCTACCCACAGAAGCGAATCCTCAGAAACTACCCCAAGCCCGGTGCCGCCAATGTTGTGGGATTCATTGGAGAAGTCAACACGGACTTTATTCGCAAAAACGAAGGGTATTCCATGGGAGACCTCTCCGGGAAAAGCGGGATAGACAAGAGTTATGAAAGCATGCTTAAGGGCGAACACGGGAAGCGATTTTATACCGTGGATCACAGAAACCGTAGAATTGGCAACTGGAAAGACGGTGCACACGATCTCCTGCCGGTTCCAGGTAAAGATTTAACGAGCAGCATTGATTTAGACCTCCAGTTGTACGGCGAACAGTTGATGAGCGGAAAACGTGGAAGCATTGTTGCTATTGAGCCTGAAAGCGGAGAAATTCTAGCAATGGTGACGGCTCCGAATTACGATCCCAACGAATTGGTCGGACGGCTGCGCAGCAGAAATTACACGGCACTCTACTACGACAGCATCAATAAGCCACTCTTTGATCGAGGTATCTTGGCTGAATATCCACCTGGATCACCTTTTAAACTTGTTGGGGCATTGATCGGTCTTCAAGAAGGCGTAATCAGTCCAAGAACGACCATGACCTGCAGACACGGTTGGCATTATGGAAGCTTGACAGTGGCCTGTCATTGCAAGGGCGGACCGATGAATCTGAGAAAGGCCATTTCAGAAAGTTGTAACAACTACTTCTGCTCAGTTTACCAGCGTTCTGTAGATCACGGCGGTGACTCTCGCCATGGCCTAGAAATATGGTCAAACCACGTTAAGAGCTTTGGATTGGGCAAATACCTCGGCAATGATCTGCCCACAGGAAAGAAGGGGCTCGTACCTGATGTCGCTTTCTACGATCGGTTCTTAGGATATACCGGTTGGAAAGGGGCAACCTCTGTGAGTAACGGGATAGGTCAAGGGGAACTATTGGCAACGCCTATTCAGCTTGCAAATATGGCGGCTGCCATTGCAAATCGCGGTTATTACTACACGCCGCATATCATTAAAGACGTTGACGGTGCTCAGGTAGACAGTGCATTCTTCACTCCGAAGTACACGACCATTGACAGCATTCATTTTGAGACGGTCATTGAAGGGATGTACGATGTATTTGAGAGCGGTACAGCAAA
>CATAPZ010000307.1:0-21309 GCA_949486955.1 Cryomorphaceae bacterium
AAAGAGACTCTAACAGGCTGATATTCAGACGTCCATTCTCCCAATGCACGTATCACGTGTGAGCCTTGATTAGAGCCTGAAGTACACGCGGAACCGCCACTCACATTGATACCTTTCATGTCCAAAGAGAACGTCAGCATGTCATTGTTAGATTTTGGAAAGGCTATGGATAATACAGTGTATAAGCTTTTGTCCAATTCCGAACTACGTCCAAAGAATCGAACGCCAGGAACGATAGATTGGACCTCTTCGATGATATGTTGCTTTAAAGCCTCTACCTTCTTTTGATCCTCAGCCATCTCAGCAGTAGCAATCTCAAAGGCTTTACCCAAAGCACAAATCCCAATGGTATTCTCGGTTCCAGCTCGCATATTGCGTTCTTGTGCGCCACCTTGAATCAATGGTTTAATCTTTAAACCTGAGCGTACATACGCAAAACCAATGCCCTTTGGACCGTGAATTTTATGCGCCGAACACGTCAAAAAATCATAAGGAGTCTCACTCACATTAATGGGCAGGTGCCCCATGGCCTGAACCGTATCGGAATGGAACAGCGCATCGTATTTTTGACACAAGCCACCTATTTCATCCACGGGATTCAAGTTGCCAATCTCGTTGTTTGCAAACATGAGCGAAACCAAGGTCTTTGGCCCCTCCTTCAGCAATGATTCAAGTTCATTCAAATCTATATCGCCATGTTCATTCACGGAGAGATATGCAGCTTCTACTTCGCCACGCTCGACCATAAATTCTACGGGATGACCCACGGCGTGGTGTTCAATAGTAGTTGTTATGATGCGCTTCACGCCAAGATCACGAACACTGCAAAAAAGGGCCATGTTATCAGCCTCAGTGCCTCCGGAGGTGAAGAAAATTTCGCTGGGCTGTGCTCCAATAGTCTGCGCAATACGCTTACGAACGACCTCTACCTCCACCTTAGCACCTCGGCCACTGATGTGGGTTGAAGATGGATTTCCGAAGTTCTCCATCATGCGAATCATCTCCTCTTTGACGCGAGGTTCTAGTGGAGTTGTGGCAGCGTTGTCTAAGAATATTACACCCATGGTGGTTTGTAGTAAGTGTTCTCTCCAAAGATAGAACGAAACGTGAAATTTCAGATTATTTGGCTAAAGCTTCAAGTTCCTGGATGAATCGCTCTCCTAATTCCATGGCTTCAGCCGTACTTGGTGCCTCTGTATAAATTCGAATGATTGGCTCCGTATTTGACTTTCTCATATGCACCCAACGGTCTGACCATGTGATTTTCACACCATCAATAGTACTTAACTCTTCGTGCTGATATTGACCTGCGATAGTTGCAAGCAGGGCATCGACATCAAGTCCCGGAGTAAGCTCTATCTTTTGTTTACCCATAAAGTATTGAGGGTATGAGGCTTTTAATTCACTGAGCGTTTTTCCTGTTTTCGCTAAATGCGTAAGTGCTAAAGCGATACCAACTAAGGCATCACGACCGTAATGTAATTCGGGCAGAATGATGCCTCCGTTACCCTCTCCCCCCAGAATGCTCTTGGTAGCCTTCATCTCGTTGACCACATTGACTTCGCCTACTGCAGAAGCCGAATAGGTTGAGCCCTTAGATTCGGCCAAATCCCTCAAGGCTTTGGAAGAACTCATATTGCTTACTACGTGACTTTTTGTGTGCTCAAGCAGGTAATCGGCAACAAGTACGAGTGTGTATTCCTCGCCGAACATCTTCCCTTTTTCATCTACAAAAGCCAAGCGATCTACATCAGGATCAACCACAATCCCCATGTTGTACTTTCCTGAGGCGCATTCTTCAATGATTTCCGTCAGATGTTTCTCAAGGGGTTCTGGATTGTGGGGAAATTGGCCCGTAGGTTCAGGATACAGATTATTGTAAGTCACCCCCATCTTATCTAAAAGCATTGGGATGGCCACTGAACCTGAACTATGTACTGCGTCTATGACTACATTGAATTTCTGATTGGCTACGAGCGTTGCATCGACCCTGTCAAGCGCTAATATCTGATCAATATGCCATTGGAGTCCGTCTTTATCTTTGGCGACGGTGCCTAAATCGTCGACTTCAGCAAAAGTGATTTCGTCACTCTCTGCGAGCGCAAGGATTTCTGCACCATCAGCACCGCTCACAAATTCTCCTTTTTCATTCAATAACTTGAGTGCATTCCATTGTTTAGGGTTGTGTGAGGCCGTCAAAATGATACCGCCCTGTGCATTGTACCTAGGCACAAGCATTTCAACCGTCGGTGTGGTGCTCAAGCCTGTGTTAATTACATCAATACCCAAGCCTTGTAGTGTGGAAACCACTAAATTTTCAATCATTTGACCAGAAGGGCGTGCATCGCGACCAATAACTACGGTACATGCACCGTGTCTCTTTTTCAGCCAAGCACCATAGCCCGCAGCAAATTTCACTGCATCCATAGGAGTCAAATTATCACCTGCTCCACCGCCGATAGTTCCTCGAATACCTGATATACTCTTGATTAAAGTCATGGTTAAATGGTTTTAAAGCGAAGATAGTTGGCCTTTTCGGGCGCACCAACCGTACTCGGTCAATTTTGGGTTTTGTTAATAACAGTGTTCATATGTGAAGCGATTAAAATTTTATCTCCTTCAAAAGGACCGCAATACCGAGTAACTTCACTCTAATGAGATTTGAGGACCGTGAGGTACATAGCTTAGTTCAATCCTATGAGCGTGCATTCGAGAATGATCGCCAGCCCTACTACGACGTAGAAGATCTTGAAACCATCGTAAACTATTACTACGATACGGGATCCTTTGAGCAAATGGCTGCGGCCATCAAATTCTCCATTTTACTTCACCCAAATTCTTTAGTCTTCAAAATCAAGGAAATCCAATTGGACCTTGCTACTAAAGACTTTACAAAAGCCCAGGCGAAGCTCCAGCAAATGGAAGGATTGAGCGATCACCACGTGGAGCTGCTTATCGCTAGAGCCACTTTGTTTATGCATCAAGGTAAGACGGAGCGTGCTTTAGAGCTGCTCGATAGTGCCCTACAACGTGCCGAGGATCAGGAGGAGATATTGCAGCAAATTATTGATGCACATCTGGCGCAAGGAGCCTATGAGCACGCCGCTGAAGCGATATTGAAATTGTGCGAACTGGACGAGCGGTTGGACGACGGAACCATTTATCAGCTCGCGCTTTGCTTCGACTTCATGCACCAATACGACCGTGCCGTCGAAACCTTCGATCGCTTTATTGAGCGTGAACCCTACAATGCATTACTCTGGTACCAAAAAGCCGCTTTCGCTCTTCGATTAAATAAAGAGGAAGAAGCCCTTGAATATTTTGATTGGGCGACTACTGCGGACGATGAGTTTCATGCGGCACATTTTGAAATTGGCCGTATCCACGAACGAAATGATCGTTTGATTGATGCGATGAATGCCTACCGCTTAAGCATCAGCGAAGAAGTTCCTTCAGGATACATCTACTTCCGAATAGGAATGATTGAGCAAGAATTAGGGAGTCTCAATGCTGCCTTGCGCGCTTTTGATCGTGCTGTAGAAGTCGAGCCGGAGCTCGAGGATGTGTATTTAGAACGTGCTAATGTTTTGTGCGAGTTAGACCGCCACGAAGAGGCTATTTCGGATTACAAAAAGGTTTGGCTGTTCGGCAATTATGGCGCAGAAGATGTCATTGATTATGTCGAGGCATTGGTAGAGCTCGACCAATTGGACGAGGCCATCAATATCTTATACCAAGGTGTCGGTCAATTTGAGGACAATGTTCAACTGCGTCTGATTTTGGCAGGCTACTTGTTTGCCACTGCGTCCTACGAGGAAGCACGAGTTATTATGAATGAATGCCTTGAGCTTGAGCCTACCTCGGTAGATTTGTTCCATCAATACTTCCCAGCTTTTGGGAAAATACCTGAGATAACCGGTATTTTAGCCGAAATTCAATCGGCGAACGATGCTTAAACATTTTCAGCTCTTTCTGAAAGGTATGGCCATGGGCGCAGCGGATGTTGTCCCGGGCGTCAGCGGAGGAACCATAGCCTTTATTACGGGTATTTACGAGCGACTCATTGGCGCAATATCCTCTATTAACAAGCAGACGTTATTGATGCTCTTTAGGGGCCAATTCCGCGAACTCTGGACCGCCATTGACGGTACTTTTTTAGCCGTTCTATTTGCAGGAATCTTCACAAGTATTCTCACGCTTGCTTCGGTCCTCACGTTCACACTTGATCATTATCCTATCTTAACCTGGAGCTTTTTCTTTGGTTTGGTTGCCGCCTCCGTCTGGATGATGGGCCGAACAGTCAAACAATGGAATATACAGGCGGTAGTCGCTTTTGTGTTTGGAACTGTGATCGCTTACGCCATTACTGAAATGAATGCAACGGCGGGGTCTGAAGCACCATGGTACCTCGTGTTGAGTGGTGCCTTGGCTGTATGCGCGATGATACTCCCTGGTATCAGCGGGAGTTTTATCCTGTTGCTCTTGGGTGCATACTCTACCGTCCTCGGTGCAGTTGCGAACAGAGAATTACTCACCATAGCGTACGTAGGAATCGGTGCTGTTTTGGGCTTGCTGTTGTTCTCGAAAGGATTGAAATACATCTTTGAGCGCTTTTACAACCCGACAATCGCACTGCTCAGTGGCTTCCTCTTAGGGTCATTGAATAAACTTTGGCCTTGGAAAGAAACCCTTGAGACGTTCATCAAGCATGCAGGTACCGAAAAAGAGGAAATTGTTGCCTTGAGCGTTCGAAATTTAGCGCCGGGAGACGACTGGCCCACGGCCGTAGTTTTCGCACTTTTTGGTGCCGTTCTTGTTCTAGGCCTAGAATTCGCCGGAAAAAAGATGAAATGATCAAACTCGGACTCATAGGAACTCCCATTGCTCATAGCCTTAGCCCTGAAATTCACCAAGGGTTTATAACAGCTGCCGGAATATCTGGGAGCTATGATTTGTTCGAGATGTCTAGCTTACCAAAAGAAGGTCTCAAAGCCTTTATGCAGCACCATGGTTTGATTGGACTAAACGTTACCATTCCATTTAAAGAAGAAGCTTTTAATGCTCTTGATAGCGTCGATGATGTTGCGAAAACACTCGGTGTGGTCAATACTGTTGTGCTAGAAAAGGATAGACTCATCGGGTACAATACAGATATCTACGGTATTCAAAAAAGTTTGATGTCCTTGGGATGCCCGCCCTGTAAAGCACTTGTGTTTGGTTCAGGCGGGGCCGCAAAAGCAGTATCTAAGGTCTTGAAAGACAATCGTTTTGAGGTATTAGTTCTTAGTCGAGGCAACACAGGCGCCTCGTATGATGATTTGAGCCAGGAAGTAGCGGCCGAATGCAAACTTTGGGTGAATTGCACCCCTGTGGGTACTGCCGGAATTGACCCCCATCTTTTACCCTTACCTTATGCAGTATTAAGCGAGGAATTCGCCATATTTGACCTAGTATATAAACCCAACCCTACTCCCCTCATGAAGGAAGGCCTCCAAAGAGGTGCAAGCGTTTTAGGAGGTGAGAAAATGTTAATTGAGCAAGCGAAAAAATCATGGCAGTTGTTCCATGACGCTTACTACAAAAATTTGTAGATGATGAACCAAGAAGAATTGGACCCAAAGGAAGTGCAGCAAGAAACGCAAGAGCAAGCAGAAGCTCCACAAACTGAGGCGCAAGAGGAAGTACAAGAAGTAATGGCAGCTGAAGTATCTGAAGGTGCGGAAGAAGCTACAGACGATCAGGTGCGTACTGTCGAAGCAGAGGACGATCATGAGGAACCAAAAGAGCAAAAGCTCCAGATTCCCGATTTCGATGCCTTGGATTTGGAACAATCTTTAGAAGCCATCAGACAACACGTTGGAAGTTATCCTCCACAACGCATTAAAGGGATTGTTGAAAGCGGTCGTTCGCGTATGTTGCGAGAGCTCAATGCACAACAAGCTGAGGCGAAAGAAAAATACCTCGCTGAAGGTGGGAACATCATTGACTTTAGATACGATCAGCCGATGCGCAAGCAACTCGGCGCCGTTTATGGCGGCTACCGTGATGCCTTAAGAAAGCACTACAATGATCTTGAGGCACAGCTGGTAACTAATCTGAGTACGAAGCTTGCGATCATCGAACAAATCAAAGAGCTACCAACATCTGAAGGGAGCGCCAAGGAAAAGTATGATACCTTCAAAGCCCTACGCGAGCAATGGAACAGTACAGGTCTCGTGCCGAAAGCAGATGCAAGAAATGTTTGGGCGAACTACAATCACCACGTTGACAATTTCTTCAACTTCCTGCGCTTGGCCTATGACCTAATTGACAAGGAATACAAGAATAACTTGGAAGAAAAGGTGGTCATGATTTCAGAACTCGAGGCAATGGTAGAAGGCGGTGCATCCGCTGAATTGTTTAGAGCGCTTCAAAAAGCACACAGCCGCTGGAAAAAAATTGGTCCTGTACCAAGAGAACAAAAAGACCTTATCTGGGAAAGATTCAAAGCCGTTACAGCCAAAATTCATAAGCACCGCGAGAAGTTCAACGAGACCCTCAAGGCTCGCAATGATGCTAAAATAGCTGCGAAACGTGCGGTAGTTGAAGGTATCAAAGGACTGACCGCTGAGCTACCTACAAAACACAGTGGTTGGCAAAAAGCCAGCAAAGCGCTCAATGAATACCGCGAAGAATTCAAAAATATTGGCTTCGTGAAGAGCGAGGAAAACGATGCGGTTTGGGAGGATTATAAAGTAGCCCAAAGAGAGTTCAATCGTTTGAAAAACGCCTTCTACAAAGAGGAAAAAAAGTCGCACCGTGAAAGCATTGAGAAGAAACGTGCTTTGATAGAATTGGCCCACAGCTTAAAAGATAGTGAAGACCTCGGGGGTGCTGCAAGTGCATTGAAAAAGGCACAGGCAGATTGGAAGAAAACTGGATATGTACCGAAGAAAGAAGGCGACAAACTGTGGGAAGAATTCCGCGGTGCATGTAACCACTTCTTCGACCGAATGAACGGCCAACGCAAGGCTCGCGAGAAACAGGTAAGTGCAGCAAATAAGGCGAAAGAGGCTAAGTTGGCTGAACTCAAAGAAGCAAAAGTCACGAGCGTAGAAGACGCTGTTGCGCTTAGCGAAGCATGGGGTGCAATGGGCAGTCCTAATAGAAAACTTGATGCGCAGTTCAATGCGCTATTGGAAAATAAGCTCAGTGGCCTAGGTTTGGATAAATCTGAACTTGAGCGCACCCTATTTGAAGCTAAGGTAAGAGCCCTCGTGGAAGCAGATGATCAGCAAGGGTTGCTGGCACAGCGTTCTTGGATTCGTGAGGAAACCGACAAAACCAAAAAGGAACTCCACCAGCTCGAGAACAATATTGCATTCTTTGGAAACGCAAAAGGCAACCCACTATTGGAAGCTGCACAGAAGAACATTGATGTTCAGAAAGCACGTGTGGAAGAATTGGTAGCCCTTCGGAAGCTTTTCAATTCTCTATTGAAATAAAGTACCATGGACTTTAAGCTACAAGCGCCATTCAAGCCAATGGGTGACCAACCCACGGCAATCAATGATTTGGTGGAAGGCTTAAACAGTGGCGAGCGCGACCAAGTGTTGTTGGGAGTAACCGGTTCAGGAAAGACCTTTACCGTGGCAAACGTTATTGAGCGTACACAGCGCCCAAGTCTCATCCTTTGTCACAATAAGACATTAGCAGCACAGCTTTACGGTGAAATGAAGGAGTTCTTCCCTGAAAATGCCGTGGAATACTTCGTCAGTTATTACGATTACTATCAACCGGAGGCCTATGTACCGTCTTCAGGCCTGTACATTGAAAAAGACTTGAGCATAAATGATGAGATTGAAAAGCTCCGTCTGAGTACCACCTCTTCCCTATTGTCGGGACGCCGCGACGTTATTGTAGTAGCATCCGTCTCTTGTCTGTACGGTATGGGAAACCCTGAAGCGTTTAACGCAAGCGTTGTGAATTTGAAAGTAGGAGAAATGATCAGCCGACAGGCACTTCTGCATAAATTTGTCAATGCCCTATATGCAAGGACTACAGCGGAATTCAAGCGAGGCTCTTTTCGAGTTAAAGGCGATACAGTAGATATCTTTCCGGCCTATGCAGAAACGTACTTTCGCATCAGCTTTTGGGGAGACGAAGTGGAATCGATAGAGCATATAGACCCCATCAGTGGATCAAGAATAGAGCATATGAACGAGATGCGTCTGTTCCCAGCAAACTTATTCGTTACCGAGAAGGATCAGCTGCAAAATGCTATTCATCAAATCCAAGACGATTTAATGTCTCAGGTCGACCACTTCAGAAATGTGGCGCGACCGCTTGAGGCAAAGCGACTCGAGGAGCGAACCAATTTTGATTTGGAAATGATTCGAGAGCTTGGCTATTGTTCAGGCATTGAAAATTACAGCCGCTATCTCGACGGACGTCAACCAGGTGTACGCCCTTTCTGTCTTTTAGATTATTTCCCGGAGGACTTTCTGCTGGTTATTGACGAAAGTCATGTAACCATCCCGCAAGTTCGCGCCATGTACGGCGGGGACCGTTCTAGAAAAGAAAACCTTGTTGAGTACGGATTTAGACTACCTGCAGCCTTGGACAACAGGCCGTTAAAATTTGAGGAATTCGAGCGCATACGCAAACAAGCACTGTTTGTGAGTGCCACTCCCGCAGAATATGAGCTTGAACTTAGCCAAGGGGTCTTTGCAGAACAAGTCATTCGCCCTACAGGCCTTCTAGACCCGGTAGTAAACGTACGCCCGAGTAAGAATCAAGTGGACGACCTAATGGAAGAAATCCACAAACGTGTAGAGCTTGACGAGCGCGTACTGGTTACGACTTTGACCAAAAGGATGGCGGAAGAATTGACCAAGTATTTCACCCGATACGACATACGGTGTCGCTACATACACAGTGATGTAGATACGCTCGAACGTGTGGAAATTATGCGCGATTTACGTCTGGGTGTCTTTGATGTCCTCATTGGTGTAAACTTGCTTCGTGAGGGCTTGGACTTTCCCGAAGTGAGTCTAGTGGCTATTATGGATGCCGATAAAGAGGGCTTCTTACGTAGTGAACGCAGTTTAGTACAGACCATAGGACGTGCGGCACGTAATATTAATGGTCTGGCTATTCTATATGCCGATAAAATTACTGATAGCATGCAGCGTACCATCGATGAGACAGAACGCCGCAGAAAGAAACAAGACGAATTCAATAAAGCCAACGGCATAGTTCCTCAGGCGTTGAAACGCAGCAGGGAAGAAATTCTGAGTAAGTCCAGTGCCGTGGGCAGAAACGTGGAGTACGAAGTAAGCAAGGTGAACCTTAAAGCCGCCGAGCAAGCCATGAATTATACCACTCCAGAAGATCTTGAAAGCAGTATACGAAAGGTTCGCAAAGACATGGAAGAAGCTTCGAAAACGCTCGACTTTATCGAAGCTGCAAGATTGCGTGATCTGTTAATCGAACTGGAAGGAAAAAGGGAGAAACGCTAGAGGTAGTGTGCCACTCCAACGGCAAAGGTCCATACACTGTGGCCGTCAATACGCTGGTCTAAATACAATGTTGGTGTCCATTCCCAACGGTCATTCAATGGTACTTCTGCTTCTAGCCCAACTCGCACTAACGTTTTAATGACCCCGTTTTCAGTAGTCACACCCGGTCCAAGACCCACGATAAGATTGTGATTCAAACGATAGAAAATATCTAGCGTGGAAATCATGGGAGTCTCAATCTCTAGCTCCTTGCCGTTATCGGTTATGATAATATAATTCTCAAGCTCAATGTCGCTGTGCCAACCTATGGACCATGTATCGCTCATGTGGTAATCTAAATCCACTCCCCAAGTTGGCACGAAATACAACCCAGTACCAATGACTTCGGGAACCATGGCATGACCTATGAGAATTGCTGCGCGTAAAGGATGTCTTTGATGATGCGGATCCGTATAGATCTCGGAACTGTGCTCTTGGGCTTGAGCGGATATGGTCGTTAGAAAAATAAGCAGCTTTAGCAGTTTCATCACATAGAATAAATCGGTCAAATGTGATGTATCTTTCCCGAAGGGTATATAACTAAAGTCACGCCGATGTTTTATGTCATTTTAGGAATGGGTCTACTTTTCTTCGGATTAGGATTCTTGGTTACTGAAAACAATGCCAGCTCTTTGCTTAGTGGGTACAACACTATGAGCAAGGAGGAGCAAGAAAAATTTCCTTTAACCGAATATCTAGAGCGATTTAAAGGCTTTCATATCCGATTCGGTATTCTATTCACTGTCCTTGGTGTTGTATTCTATCTGACCAATGCAGAGCTCTTGGGCTGGCATATGGGCATCACTCCTATCCTCGCCTACATCTATTTTTTCTACCAGACCAAGGATTTGAGTATGAAGGTGGAGTCTCAAAAAAATTCATTTAAAGTGGGCATCACTGTACTCATAGGCACCCTGGTTTTCGTTATCGGGATGTTTTTCTGGTCAGACCGTCCCTCGGAGGTTTTGCTGGACGGTGACGTTTTAAGAATATCCGGTCCATACGGAACAGACGTACCGCTGGAAAAAATTGACTCTTTAGGCATCTCAGAATCTTTACCAGAGATTTCGACAAGGAGACACGGGATTTCTACCGGGACTGTTGCTAAGGGCAAGTACCGGGGTCCTGAAGGTGATTACCTGCTACTGATTGATAAACCCTACGAAAAGGTCTTGTGGATTGGTAGAAAGAGTGCAGATCCTGTATTGATTTCCCTTGAAGAATTGGACGAAGAAAAATTACTTCAAGCGCTGAAGGAATCTTTAGAGCTTGATGCCCCGTGAGTTCCCTCGTAGGTACACTTCTATATAGTTCCTCAAGAACCCTATCCCGTATCCCGCATTCATAGTAATGGTCGTACGAATGGCTAAAGCAGCAACCTTAACATTTTCAGTTCTAGAAGCCTCTACAAAGACCGCAGATAAGTATCCTACAAAAGCTAAGAAAGGCACTGCCATTAGTGAGTTTTCCTGGATTAGACTTACTACGAACAATAGAAAACTGGCATAGCGATAGAGCGTGAAGGCCGTTGGAAATAAGTGGGTGATTTTCAAATTCCCCGGATGCGCTTTTGCCAATAATGGTCGTGCAGCACCAAACCGAAATACTTGACGGCGGAATTGCTTTAAAGTAGCACGACGCTTGTGATACACATGCGCCTGTGGAATGAAACGGCTGATGGCACCTGCCTTCTGCAAACGAAGACTTAGTTCAACATCCTCACCACAAACAAACTCCTCGTCGTAACCGCCAACTTCCTTAAAAAGTGCAGCCGATATGCCCATGTTAAATCCTCTAGGCTGGTAAGAAGTTACCGATGCAGTACCCCCGCGTATTCCTCCGGTGGTAAGAAATGAGGTCATTGAAAAATTTATGGCCTTTTGAAGGTCTGTAAAATCGGCCGAAGCCGCGTCTGGCCCGCCAAAAAGCGTGGTATCGGGGTACTCGGTCAAGAAGTCGTCAATACCTTTGAGATAGCCGCTTGGAATGATACAATCCGAATCCAAGAAGATGAAATATTCAGCCTCAGCGAGCTCAGCAGCGCGATTGCGCGCATCACTTACCGGGAGAAACTCTTCGTAATAGATTTGGAGCGGCAACGTATTGAAATACTCCCCAAGTACAGGGCGTAACTCATCCCCAGGAGTACCATCACCAAGGATGACTTGGTATTGATCTTTGGGGTACTCGAGCTGCTCCAAACTAGACAGAAATTCCGTAACCTCATCCGGACGCTTAAACGTTGGCGAGATTAAAGCGTACTTCACTTTTGCCATTAGAGGCCAATTTTTTTATCGACGGTATAATCGTGCTTTTTGGTGCTTTCTCGCAGCAATAATTCTGCGATGAAACCCACGCCAAACAATTGAACACCAATGACATTTAAGGCTAATAAGATGAAGAACAACGGATTCTCGGTAATCAGGCGTGCCTCTACTCCTGCCCCCAAGGCCCAGAGTTTATAAATTCCTAGGTAAGCCAACAGAAGCGCTGATAGCGCGAACATGAGCGTACCGGCAGCACCAAAGAAATGCATAGGGCGTCTTCCGAATTTTCCGATAACTCCCAGCGTTGCCAAGTCTAAAAACCCATTAATAAACCGATCTAGACCGAACTTTGTAGTACCGTACTTTCTCGCTTGATGCTGTACCACTTTCTCGCCAATCTTGTCGAAACCCTTGTTCTTGGCTAAGAATGGAATGTATCGGTGCATCTCTCCGTATACATCAATGTTGTGCACCACCTCAAGCTTGTAGGCTTTTAGTCCACAATTGAAATCGTTCAATTTAATCTTGGAAATTCTTCTTGTGGCAGCATTGAAAAGTTTCGTTGGAATGGTCTTGCTAAGCGGATCGTAGCGCTTTTGCTTCCAACCACTTACAAGGTCGTATCCGTCCTCCAAAATCATGCGGCGCAGTTCCGGAATTTCTTCAGGGCTGTCCTGTAGATCCGCATCCATGGTGATGACCACATCTCCCGAAGCGGCCTTGAAGCCTTGATTCAGTCCGGCGCTCTTACCTTGGTTCTTACGGAAGGAAATGGCTTTGACGTTTTCGTTATCACCACGTAATTCCTCTATAACCGCCCAACTATTATCCGTTGATCCGTCGTTGACAAAAATGATTTCATAGGAATATCCTTCCCGTTCCATCACTTTGGCGATCCAATCGGTCAATTCAGGAAGACTTTCATCTTCATTGAATAAAGGAATAACAATACTTAAGTCCAATTTACTCATGTTCCTTCGCTCCCAGTTTTACAGTGCTGGATTGTTCTTTTTCATTGCTGCACCCACGATTAATGCTATGATGGCATTAAACATTACTGAAAATGCAGCACTCTTTAATTGACCTGCAATGCCAAACGCATTGCTGCCTTCAATACGACTAATGATCTGCTCTATTTGCTCGTCGCTCATCCCTGAGGATTCAAATCTCTCATAGGTCGTTTCTACGATCAAGTCCATAGTTTGCACAGCAAACTCAGGATCAATGATAGAAAACAACAACACGGTAAATACAGTACCGATTAATGTTGCAACTATTCCGGTAAGGATATAGGTAGAAAATGCTTCTTTAAACGTTGCAAATCCCTCATTACTCTGCTTGAATTTTCCCACTGCAAAAATACCGAAGCCGATTGCAAAGAAGAACAATATAATCCCTGGCCAAGTAGCAGTAAACACCGAAGCATCAACTAAATAAGCATAAAGTATGTAGGAGATATTCAGCAAGGCCAAATAGGTTCCGTACTTAATTGCGATTTGTTTCATTGCATCATTCATAAGGCGTTTAATTTGAGTGTTCCACGCAAAGATAACCGAACAGGCCAATAATTTTAGTCAATTCATTGCTTTCTCCATCTTCGGCGCATTAACTTTGCACCGGGCAAGTCTTACACAACCAGCTCCTGATGAATCCCCCAGGGCGGGAACGCAGCAAGGGTAATTGGTCGTAGCGGTGTGATGTAAGTAGCTTGCCCGTTTTTTATGCGCTTATTTTTGAAGTTTAGTGTACTTTTGAGCAACATTTAACCACACAATTTTTCCTCATGAAATTTTTCATTGACACAGCAAATCTTGCACAGATTAAAGAAGCCCAAGATCTTGGCGTTCTGGACGGCGTGACCACCAACCCATCATTAATGGCTAAAGAAGGTATTAGCGGTGAAGAAAACGTACTCGCTCACTACCGCGCAATCTGCGAGATTGTCGACGGTGATGTAAGCGCTGAAGTTATCTCTACAGATTTCGAAGGCATGGTTCGTGAAGGTGAAGCCCTTGCTGCCTTAGACGAAAAAATTGTAGTTAAAATCCCAATGGTGAAAGACGGTGTGAAAGCATTGAAGTACTTCTCAGACAAGGGAATTAAGACAAACTGTACATTGATCTTCTCAGCAGGTCAAGCCTTGTTGGCGGCCAAAGCAGGAGCTACTTATGTGAGCCCTTTCATTGGTCGTTTGGACGATATTTCTACTGACGGTCTAGGGTTGATTGAGAGCATTCGTGTAATCTTTGACAATTACGGATTTGATACAGAAATCTTGGCTGCCTCAGTACGTCACCCAATGCACATCATCGAATGTGCACAAATTGGTGCAGATGTGATGACAGGTCCTCTAAGCGCTATCGAGGCTTTGTTGAAACACCCATTGACGGATATTGGTCTTGCGAAGTTTTTGGCTGACCACGCCAAAGCGAATGGCTAATCCAACAGATATTGAAAAAGTAAAGCCCTGCAATTGCGGGGCTTTTTTTATTTTCGACTAAACCGATTTGGGCATGATCTACACACTTTATCCGGACAGTATCGACCAGCAAAAAATACAGGAATGCGTCACACGTCTAATAGCGGGTGAAATCGCCATTATTCCAACCGATAGTGTTTATGCCGTTGTGGGTGATTTTATGAATGCCAAGGCATTAAAAAAGCTTGCTGACATCAAAAAAGAATCGGTAAAAGAGGCTGAATTCTCTTTCCTATTCACCAACCTAAGCCAAGTATCTCAATACACTCAAAGTGTTGGTGGGGCTACCTTTAAATTCATAAAGCAATGTCTGCCCGGTCCGTATACACTCGTGCTGGAATCGAACATTACCCTAGCAAGAAAACTAGGACAGAAACGAAAAACTATTGGGGTTAGATTGCCGAATAACGGCATCGTACAAGCGCTAGCAGAGGCCTTAGGGCGCCCTTTAGCATCAGCTTCGCTACACCACGACGATGAAGTCCTTCAATACCCTACTGATCCCGAAGAAATCATTGCCAACTATGCGGATAAAGTTGACTTCGTAATTGATGGCGGCTGGGGCGACAATACCCCTTCTACTGTCATAGATCTTACCACACCGTCACCAACTCTCATTAGAGCGGGAAAAGGCGATGTTGAGATTCTTGAATAAGACGCCTTACTGCAGTTCGGTCCAGTTTTCCGCTCTCTAAAAGTGGTAGTCTTTCTACACTGAGCATGAATTTCGGTTGTTGACTTCGAGGCAAATCTATCAAGAGCTCTTTCACGCTGTTTTCAGAAACGACGCCTTCAACAATAATAACAACCGCTTCTCCATAGACCTCATCTGCTGTAGAAGACACACAGACAACATAGCCGTTGGAGTGAAAATGCGATTCAAGGACAGCCGGATGAATCTTGAGTCCACCGGTGTTAATCACATCGTCGATACGTCCGACAAACTCGAAAGATTCAGCATCAATTAGACGTACTAAATCATTCGTTTGCAATTTTTGGACCCCTAAATAAGGTGCATCAATGACCAATACATCTTCTTTTGAAGTGAACCGTACACCGTCCACTGCTGAATACACGTTTTCGGATAGAGCACGAAGTGCAACATGTGAAGCGGTTTCCGTCATACCGTAGCCTACGTAAATAGCCATTCCGTTAATAGGCTTAATTTCTCCGACAGGTGCACCTCCCAAAAGAATCGCTCCAGTGAAATCACGCAGCGCGTCATTTTGTATCGCTGCCTTAAACTGTGCAGGTGTACAGGGAAGAAAATCCACATTTGGAATTTCTTTTACGGCGAGCTTGGGCGGTAACAAGTGTAAGGTTAAACCACCAACGAGGGCTCTCACAAGCATCATACTCCCCCCGATGAACTGAGCAGGGAGTATAAGCGCGGCACTATCCCCAGATTTCAAGGAAAAAAAGTCTAAGGTTCTTTCTGCAGAAGCCTTTAACACCTTTTTTTCATGGACAATTCTTTTTGGTGTTCCCGTACTACCACTGGTATAAAACTCCATTTCCCTTCGTGTCGAAATAAATTCAAAAAGCTGATTTTGAATCGTCTGAAGCCAATCGGGAGCCGATTTTAGAGCCAATAATTCCTGGAGAGAATATTTCCTCTGCTCAAATACAAATATGGTCTGCTCGTATGAAGCCAATTAGGTACAGTTTTTGTTCATTGTGGTCGCGATGTCCAAAATTAGAACATTATTGCTATTGATTTTGATCACGTATGCGACAACATTGTCAGCAACCGTGATCTCACATGGCCAATTTCGCATTACGGTAATCAGTAAAAACAGTGGTCAGCCCATCGAAGGGGTCAGTATTACTGTGAACAACAACTACATTGCTACAACGGGTCCCTTAGGACGTGTTCTTCTTAGTGGTTTGAATGAAGGAGACGTAGTTTCCTTCTTCCACACCTCTTATGCCCCACGTCATTATAACTTCAAACAATTACAGCGTGCAAATTTTGAAGTTGGACTCTACGAAAGTGTGCTGAATATTCAAGAGGTCGTTATCAAGGCCAACAGAATGGAAGCTGATTTCAAGCACAACCCGCAAGAAATAAGAACCATCAGCGCTAAACGCATGAGTAGTCAGTTCATTGCGAACAGTGCAGACGCCCTAAGCCTTGATCCGAATGTATTCATTCAAAAGAGTCAAAGTGGTGGTGGATCCCCAATGATTCGTGGTATGAGTACCTCACGCGTACTCATCCTTATCGACGGTATGCGATTAAACAACGCCATTTTCAGGGCTGGAAATGTACACAACGTCATCAGTCTAGACCCATTGAGTATTTCCGATATGGAGGTAAGTCTTGGGCCTGGGTCGGTACTTCACGGCTCTGATGCCCTAGGAGGAACTATGCACATTAATACCTACGACGCACACTACGGAGATAGTAGCGAAGTACTCCAAAGCTTGGTTTACGATTTCAGTTCAAACAATACACAGCTCACGCGCCGTCCCAATTTCAGGATCAACTACGGCGGTCTAAATTGGGCCGGGATGACCAATATCACTTACAGCCAGTACAGCGATGTACGAATGGGAGCTCGTATTTTCTCTTGGACTCCGGCAAGTTCAGTGGAAAATTACTTGGCCATGTGCGAACCTATCACCTTCGGTAATCTTGATACGCTTCGTAAACCAATGGATCCGCTCATCCAGCCAAAAACAGCCTACGACCAAAGAAACTTCACGCAGAAGTTGAAGTTTAGAGTTTCCGAAACAAGCGAACTAAAATTCGGGGTTTACTTCAGTATGCTTTCCGATGTAAATCGTTACGATAGGTTCATTGAAACGAAAAACGGTTCACCGCGATACGCCTGTTGGAATTACGGTCCGCAGCTCTGGTCGATGGCCACGGTGGCTTATGAAGACCGTAAGAACACCGCTTTGTACGACCGTATAAAATGGGCTGCTGCCCTGCAAGGATACCAAGAAAGTAGAGATGTAAGACGCTACAGGAGCCCCGCGGGTCGTGTTCAGACTGAATTGGTCCGTATGGCCCAAGGCAATGTTGATGCAACCAAGAAGTTCTCGCAAAAACTCAGCTTGAGCTACGGTGCCGACTGGAACCTGAACCTCATTGAAAGTAGTGCCTATCATTATGCTGCATCCAACACAGACAGCACCTGGCAGGCACAGTCTCGATACGCGAATGGTTCGCGATGGTCAAGCTCAGCAGCATTCATTAGTGCCCTCTACAACCTCAACCAAAACCTATCCATCTCCGGTGGAACCCGCCTCAACCACATTCACATGTTCACTCCGATCCGATTCAATGGATTCAACCACGATGCCACTTGGAACTTTCTTGCACCTAGCGGCTCTATCGGAGCGAGTTACTCAAAGAAATCATTTAAATACTTCTTAAACCTTAGTACCGGCTTCCGTGCCCCTAACGTAGATGATGCTTCCAAGGTATTCGATTCACAGCCAGGGGCTGTGATTGTTCCGAACATAGATTTAAGGGAAGAAAGACTATACAGCGCAGAGATTGGGATGAAGCACCTTCTTGGCAAGCATTTGGTTTTGGACGCTAGTTTCTACTACAGCTATCTAGACAACGCCATGATTCGCGCGCCGTATACGTTCAATGGTCTGGACAGCATGATGTACGAAGGTGAATGGTCGCAAATCTTAGCCGTTCAAAACTTGGATTACGCAACGATTTGGGGCTATCAATTTGGTGTTCGTACGGAGCTGAGTAAAGCCCTATTCTGGACCGTCCACTGGTCACACCCGTTTGGTATGGACAGTCAAGGCCATGCACTTCGCCATGCCAGTCCGTTCAATGCCACCTCGCAAATTGTCTACCGTAAAAAGAAATGGACGGCTACGCTCACGGGACGCTACAACGGCGAAATGAGTCACGACGAATTGAGTTTTAGTGAACGAAATAAAACACACATTTACGCCATCAACGAAAATGGTCAAACGTATTCACCGCGCTGGTACACATTGAGTCTAATGACCAACTATGAATTCAACAAGAACATTCTCCTCCGCGTTGGTTTTGAAAACATCATGGATGCTCAATACCGTCCATATTCGTCAGGAATTGTTGCGCCTGGACGTGGCGTATTTATTGGGCTTAGAGGATCGATTTAATCGCGCTCAAATCCCAGTCGTCATTTACTTTTCCTGAAACTTTTAGCGTTCCTCCGCGAACTTCATAGGGTCCCGGAATATTGTTGGTAAAGAGACTGCCTGTTCCCAAGCCTTGGGGGATAGAATTTCCTTTGGTAAATGCCCATTGTGCGATGGCATTTAGACCGACATTACTTTCCAGGGCCGAAGTGGCCCACCATTCTATGCCTTTACTCTCAGCAAGCGCTATCCATTCATCTGCACCGCGCCAGCCGCCAATAAAACTTGGCTTAAGAATGATGTATTGTGGTTCGACGGTATCCAAAAGTTGTGATTTTGCTTGTGGGTCAATCACACCAATTAAACTTTCATCCAAAGCAATTGGAATATGCATTTGCTCTGCAGCTATGGCGAGCTCTTTATCACGCCCAGCGCGCAGCGGCTGCTCTATGGAATGCACCTCGTGTTCTTCCAAGAACTTACTGACCTCAATGGCTTGTTCAAGCTCAAAAGCGCCGTTGGCATCTACACGAAGTTCTAATTCATCGGAAGTAAAATCCTTTCTAAGTGCAGTGAGTATCGATTGTTCTTGGTGCCAGTCGATGGCGCCTACTTTCATTTTCAAGGTGGTAAATCCTTCTGAGAGACGCTTGGAAACTTGGTCACGCATAAATGCTAAATCACCCATCCAGATTAATCCGTTGATGGGTTGTGAAGAATGTCCGGATGTAAATGAAGATTCGAAGTGCTCAAAGCCATTACTTAGGTGGCTAAAGGCCTGCTCTAAGGCAAATTGAATGCTAGGAAATTGTGCATTAGCTACATATAATTCCTCGAGACCAAGATCAATGTTTTTACAGGTCCAAGCTATTTGACTTTCTAGCTCGGGAACATCGTCGTGGGATAAACCACGCAAAACACCAACCTCTCCTAGGCCCACTTTACCATCGAAATGAATGGCGATGAAAAAGCTCTCTTTTTCCGTTAGTACGCCTCGTGAGGTGCCTCCTGGAATTTTAAACTTTAAAATGTGAGAGCAGTATTTCGCATTCATTAGAAGAAGAAACTCATTGAAGTAGTTACACAATACAACAACGTAGTTAACGCTAAAGGTTTAAGCAAGGCGTCATAATCTTCCGGTGTATCGGCAGTCGAAAACTTTTTGAATTGACCCCGAAGCACAAATTGAAACACCATGTGCGCGACGATGGGGTAATACCCGCTCATTTTTATGCTGGCCACTATAGAGAATGCTAAACTCAATACGATCGATGTGATGAGTAGCATTTTGAAATAGCCTCGGCCCCATTTTTCGCCAAAACGAACGACCAGTGTATATTTTCCGTGCTGTGCATCCCCTTCTCTATCGCGTAAGTTGTTGCAGGTTAAAACCGATGCGCTCATCGCCCCTGCTACGAGCGCAGGTAGAACATCTATAGCATGTAAGGTTCCTGTTTGAAGCGCTGAAGATCCCATCACCCCAACCAAACCGAAGAATAGAATCACAAATAGATCACCTCCACCCCAGTAAGCGTAGGGGTTACTGCCTAAGGTGTACGATCTAGCCGCCCAAACAGCCGAAACATTCAATACCATGAAAAGGTAGACATAAAGGGTGCCGTTGAAGGCCATGTATACCAAGGCGCTACCCGTAATCAATGAGAGAAGCGTAAAAAGATTAGTCGCTAGGCGCATTTGTGATATGCTTATTAGACCAGAGGCTACGGCACGTTGTTCTCCACGCTTATTATCGTCTGTTCCTTTGATACCGTCCCCAAGATCGTTGGCATAGTTGGATAGGACTTGGTAAGAGAAGCTGGTCAACAAAGCGAGTCCAAATAATTCGACTGAAAACGAATCGGTATGCAGGTAACCTAGGCCACTCCCTAGTATTATGACAGCAAAAGCCAAAGGCAATGTTCTCAACCTTGCAGCCGCAACCCAATGACTAAGCTTTGCCATGTTCTTGAATAATTTTTAACGCCCTTAGATTCATGGACTGTTCTGTTTTGAACTCAATCAGGGACATTCCGTTGACCGTAGCAAGTGCCGTAGCCAATTCTTGTTCATTTTCAACACAAACGTAGGCCACATTAAAAGCCCTCACCAACGACTCTAAATCTACCTGCTGCGCATTGGCAAAAATTTTACGTGCTTCCGCCCCAGTAGTAGCCGTACCTGGGAGCCAATCAAAGATCCCGCCGATACCGTTGTTCAACACACAAATGGTAAGGTTTTGGGGCAACTCCTGCGCATACAACGCATTATGGTCGTACAGAAAGCTTTGATCCCCTAAAACGACCGTGTGCTTGCGCATTGGATCAGCCAAAGCGGCACCCACCGCGGTGCTTAAACTACCATCTATACCCGCTACCCCTCGATTGCCGTAGAGTGCTAAGCGTTTTGGGAAATAATTAAAATAGCGTGCTACGGAACTATTGCCTAAATGCAATACCGATGAAGCATCAAGGTGGTCCACAATACCACGAAAAGCCGCAGCATCTGACCAAGGGAGCTTAACTTCGGGACGTTTATTTTGTGGAACTTGAATGAAATTCGTGGCAGATTTCCAACGTTGCAAGAGGTTTGGAGAGAATCGTATATGTTCAACATTAGCGTCCAATACATCCCAGCATTGAAACGTATCAACATGAACATGCTTTTGAATACCTAAACTTCGCAAATATTGCTTTGGCATTTTATTGATCCATTGCCCGCCAATACTCAACACCGCGTCGGGTTTTACTTCCAACAACGCCTCCATGGGGGCAGTATTCGGATGATCTAGTAGGCCGCTCATGGGGTCCGCGAAAATGGTCCAACTAACGCCCTCGTCCAATAGCGAACGAACCATCGCTGATTCTTTTGGCAACAACTGCCCTGCAACAACAGCTACGGATCCAGCTTGGCTAAAATCAGGCGA
>CATAPZ010000308.1:0-3590 GCA_949486955.1 Cryomorphaceae bacterium
ACATCTACGACGGTACAGAAACCTATTTGGCCAGCAGCGAGAATGAATTCCTATACGGTGAAGACATTCTTGCCGTATATACCAACTACGGTTTTAAAAAGGGACCGTGGGGCTTCCAGTTGGGCCTTCGTGCTGAGCAAGCGAACATTACGGCAACGCAGATCACCCAAGACAGTACCTTCTACAACAATTACTTCCAGGTATATCCTAGTGCATTTATAACCTACGAGATTGCGCGTGGCCGAGAATTGAACTTGAGCTATTCACGCAGGGTACAACGTCCTGGTGGTCGACAGCTCAACCCGTTCATTGACTACAGCGATCCGTTCAACTTGCGTTCAGGAAATCCATACTTACTGCCAGCGTTCACCGGCTCCTACGAGTTGGGGTACACGCACATCTTGAAGAAGGGAACTACCATGACTGCCAACGTGTATTACCGCGATCGCAATAACCTGATCACCTGGTACTCAGAAGTGGACAGCAACGGGGTGAATTTGACCACATTCCAAAACTTGAACAGCGGTGAAGATGTAGGTTTAGATATGAATTTCCGTGGCCGATTAGGCAAGAAAGGCGGATTCTTCACATTGGGAGGAAACTACTTCTACAGCCAAGTATCCGGAGATATCAAAGGACAAGGTTGGGTCAACCAAGGGGGAGGCTACGGGCTGAACACCATGGTGAGTACGCCGCTTTGGAAAGATGCAAGCTTGCAAATCATGGGGAATTACCGAAGCCGTCGAGTCATGGCACAAGGTTTTGGGAAACCGTTCTACTTTATTGGCGGGGGCTTCAAGCAAGGCTTCATGGACGACCGTCTAAATCTCAGTGTAAACTGTCGAGACATCTTCAACACCATGGGCTGGAACTATGAAACAAGAGGACCTGGCTTCTACTCAGAGGGCCAATTCCGCTGGATGAATCGTGTCGTTGAAGTAGGTTTGACCTACAACTTCGGTGAGGTACAGCGCAGACGTCGTCAGATGGACCGCGGCAGTCGCGGCGGCGGTGGCGGCATGGAAATGGAAATGTTCTAAAGAAATAATACGAAAGCCCCGGCCATTTGGTCGGGGCTTTTTTTACCTTAATAGTGCTAAACGTCATCTCATGAAAAAGCTTCTTCTTCTGCTACTCCTTCCTCTAGGCCTTTTCGCAAATGCTCCAACGAGCATTATGTCACCCACCGTTTACGACCTTACTGGTATTCTCGAGCCGGGGCAAGAAGTGATCAGCATGATTACTGACGAAGGAAAGTTGGCAGAATTTGAGCTTAACCCGGATAACAACTACCTCGTTATACCTACGTATGGCACCTTTTATTATGCAGCCGTAGCAGATAGCCTTGGTAACATGAGCTACCTCTACCTAGGTCCGAAGTCGGTCGTAGAAGAACCCTTGATTCAGGAACTCCCTACAGGTCCTACACCCGTTCAGGCAGGACTTAACGTAGCTGGAAAAGGAACAGCCATTTCATGGATTACCGGTTTAACCTGTTTTGGGATTGGAGTGGCAGTTGCAAATAGTTCTTCAGACCCTTGGGACGGTCTTGTATGGGTTGTTGTTGGGGTGGTAGTGGCAGTTTACGGAACAGTGGCTTCGGTAATCTACGGTGCAGCCAAAGGCGTACAAACATCTATACGTAATAACAGCGATAGGTATAAGCGCTTGCAACTGGCAAATCAAGGCAGTGGTATGAGCTATGTCGTCGAACCGGTGCCGCTGGAATTAATACCTGAAGAACTTCGAGTTCCTCTTCTTGTAGGTCAACGATAAGGTTAAAATTCCTCGTCGTAGTTTACCCCTGTTTCTAGATCCGTGGTTGCTGTGTTACAGTCCACGTCGATGTCCAGTTTCCCTTGAGGTCGCTCGAACGGATCCATACTGATGCCCAGCTCTGCGTTCGCGTAGTTCTTCTTCATGTACACTCCCCAGATGGGTAGGGCAGCAGTAGCTCCTTGACCGTAGTAGGTTCCCCAACCGCCGCCGAAGTGTGCTGCACGGTCTTCACAGCCGGTCCAAACGCCGGTGATGAGATTGGGTACCACACCCATAAACCAGCCGTCAGAGTTGTTCTGTGTAGTTCCCGTTTTTCCCGCAATTTCGTTGGTGAATTCGTACGGGTATCCAGTCACAGCATTGTTCCGGTAGAACTTCTCGCCGTAGTTGTGACGAAGTCTTTGACCCGTTCCGTCTTCAGTTACACCCATGAGGAGTTTAAGAATGGCATAAGCGTCCTTTTCACCCATCACTTGACGTGTTTCTGGGGTAAATTCTTCAAGCACCACACCGTTCTTATCCTCAATGCGCGTGATCATGATGGGCGAAACGTAGCGCCCCTTATTGGCGAAGGTGGTGTACGAACCGACCATTTCGAAAACACTGAGATCCACCGTCCCCAGTGCGATGGACGGCACCTCAGGAATGTCCCCGGTGATGCCCATTTTGCGTGCAAGTTGAATGACAGGTCTCGGACCAATCTGCTTCATCAAGAAGGTGGTCACTGTATTCATCGAATTGGCCAAAGCATGCTTTAGGGATTTGGTTCCGCCGTACTCATCGTCAGAATTGGACGGACACCAATCTTCCAATAATCCATATTCGCCGCGCTCAATACAAATCTTTGCATTGGGCACCTCCATACAAGGGCTGTAGTTCTTTTCAATAATGGCCGATGCGTAGACAAACGGCTTAAATGTCGACCCTACTTGGCGCTTACCTTGCTTGACGTGGTCGTATTTAAAGTATTGGTAGTCGTTTCCGCCAACCCATGCTTTCACATAGCCGGTCTGCGGTTCCATCGACATCATTCCTACCTGATACAATCCCTTGTAGTACATGATGCTATCTCGAGGACTCATCGTGGTGTCTATATCGCCGTTCCAACTAAATACGGTCATTGGGATAGGCGTATTGAACACCTGCTGAATGCTGTCCATCGATGCGCCACGCTTTTTCATTCCGCGGTAACGCTGGGTGCGACGCATGGCTTGATCTACAATCTTACGGACATTGCCCGCAGGATCCTCATCGAAGTAGAAGGGCCCGTATTTTCGATCCTCCTTAATGATGTCGAAGATGCGCTGCAGGTTGCCCATGTGCTCTTTGACAGATTCCTCCGCGTTGCGCTGCATCTCGGAATTGATCGTAGTATAAATCTTTAGGCCACCGGTATACAGGTCCAATTCATTTCCCGTACGCTTCTCGTAGTCCTTAATCCACCCTTTCATGTAGCCGCGTAAGTACTCACGGAAGTACGGGGCAAGACCCGCAGTGTGGCTTTGCGGACGGAACTCTAGCTGTATGGGGAGCTCCTTCAAACTGTCCTTGGCCTCGACGGTAAGTAGACCATTCTTCACCATTTGGACAAAGACTTGGTCACGACGTTGCTTTGCGCGCTCAGGGTAGCGGCGCGGGTTGTACAACGAAGGATTTTTGGCCATAGCTACCAATACAGCAGCTTCTTCAAGCTGAAGGTCAATAGGTTTCTTGTTGAAGTACACTCGGGCTGCAGAGTTGATCCCAACTGCTTGGTAGAGGAAGTCAAATTCGTTGAGGTACAGGGCGATGATTTCTTCCTTGGTGTACAT